>NZ_JAVRIC010000011.1 GCF_031846245.1 Banduia mediterranea
GGAGCGTGGGGGCAACTGCGCTGCGGTTTGAACGCTTACGAATGATCGGCTTGTCAGCTGCAACCCGCAAAACCGTTGCCGACGACCGCATTCCGGTCCAGCCGCAGATGCTCCGGATCCAGCTTCAATTGTTCGAAACGCTGCCTCAGCAATCCCGGGAAACGTCCATACCAGGTGGCATTGAGCGGAGAGGGATGCGGCAGCGGATGCAGACGCAGCGGGCGGCTCATTCCCGCCAACTGCACCTCCAGCGAACTTTCAAAGCGGTCTTCGCGGGCCCAGAAGGCATCGAGGCGGCCGCGCAGCGACTTGTCCTGAGCGATGCCGAACCACAGAAAGGCTTCGCGCCCCAGCGTGATCAGATCGCGCCCCAGCCAGCTATGTTCGAGCAGCTCCGTCATCGCCGGGTGGAAACGCTTCTTGATACTCATCGACCAGGCCTTGTTTCCGACGGGCTTGTAAGGAACGGTATTGATCCAGAAGAAGTGCCGGCTCAGGGCGCGCGAGGCTTCGAAGTCCGGAAGCGGCTGTCCATGAAGCTGCTGATGAATCGCGCGCCGAACGATCTGCCCACCGGCCCCGATGAAGGGCTCGCCGTGACAGATTTCATCCCGACCGGGATCGCGCCCCATGAATCCGATGCGGGCATCGATTTCGCCGAGGCCGATGATCGGATCGAGCGGATTCTTGTCGAAGCGACGGTAGACCTCCACGTCGACGCCCGGGGTCGCGGCCGCAAGCTGACGAAACGTGGCGAGTTGATGCGCGTCCAGCGCCATGTGGATCTCCGAAACGGTGGGGTTCGTGGCGGAGCAGCATGTCGGTCGCGGCGGTGACTCTCAAGCTTTCAATCGTCGCTCTTGCGCGCCAGCGCATCGAGTTCCGGATAAAAACGGAACAGCCCGTCTCCGAATGCCTGGCGCCTCGGGGAGTGCCAATAGGTCGCCAGTGGCGGATGCGCGAGGACGGCCTCGACCAGCGTCGAGATTGCCGGATGGCATGCCTCGCGCCGCCGCATCGCGGTCGGAAAGGCATAGCGCAGGCCTTCCACGACCAGGAACAGGGACAGGTCGGCGTAGCTCATGCGCGGACCCGCCAGATACGGGCCCGGCGACAGTGCGATCACACCATCGAAGTAATCCAGGTACTTGGGCAGGCGCGACAGCAGGAATTCTTCGCTGCGCCGCGCTGCCTCCTCAGCCTGGTCTTCGTAGTGGAGCCCGGAGGCGATCGGGTGGTGCGTGTCGTGAATCTCCAGCACCCAGTCGGCCAGCGTGAGCTGCAGTTGCTGAACCCACAGGCGTCCGGCCTCGTCGTCGGGTGCCAGATCATGGCGCGGGCCCAGATAACCGAGGATATTGGCGGTCTGGCCGATCACCAGTTCGCCGTGGCGTAGCAACGGTGGCGCGAAGCTGGGAGTTTTCAGGATATTGCCATCGATCGCCCACATCGGCGAAGTCAGGGCGGCCGCGCCGTCGCCGCCCTCCTGAGCAATATCGCGATACGCCACTCCGGCCGCCTCCAGCGTCAGGCGCACGAACTCGCCGCGACCTGGCAGACCCCGCCAGTAGTAGAGTTCGTAGGTATTGTCCCGCTGCGACGCGCGGCGCATTGCGATCTCCGATGCGACTTTCGAGGCGGTCCAGTCTGGGCGCAAAGGCTGAGTCGTCGCTGAAAGCCCAGGCCCGGAGAATCAGACGCGGCCGACGCGGTTCATGCCGACGACTCGCCGCGCACGGTGAACACTTCGCGCAGGTAGGCGAGATAGCCGGGATCGTCACACATGGTCTTTTCGGGCGAATCGCTCAGCTTGGCCACCGGCTGGCCGTTGCAGCGCGTCATCTTGATGACGATATTGATCGGCTCGGGACCGAGATCGTTCGTCAGATTGGTCCCGATGCCGAAAGCGAGACGGCAGCGGTGCCGGAAACGGGCGTACAGCTCGACGATGCGCTGCATCGTCAGACCGTCACTGAAGACCAGCGTTTTGCCGAGCGGATCGACGCGCATGCTGTCGTAGTGCGCCAGCATGCGTTCGCCCCATTCGAAGGGATCGCCGGAATCATGCCGGGCGCCGTCGAACAGCTTGCAGAAGTACAGATCGAAGTCGCGCAGGAAGGCATCCATGCCATAGGTATCCGACAGGGCGATTCCGAGATCGCCGCGGTATTCGCTGGCCCAGGTTTCCAGCGCGAACTTCTGCGAATCGCGCAGGCGCGGCCCCAGCGCCTGACAGCCTTGCAGGAATTCGTGGGCCATCGAGCCAATCGGCGTCAGACCGTATTTCATGGCGTGCCAGACATTGCTGGTGCCGGCGAGTTGGGGGCCGAGCAACGCCGGCAACTCGCCAATCAATTCATCATGCCAGGCACCCGAAAAACGGCGACGCGTGCCATAGTCGGCGATCCGGCAATCCGTATCCGCCTGATCGCGCAGCACCCTGCATTTCCGGCGCAGCCGGCGATGGCCTTCCCGGTGGGCCTCGGCACGATCCGTCCCGCGGAAATGCACCTCGTTGACGATGGCCAGCACCGGCACCTCGAACAGGATCGTATGCAGCCACGGGCCGCGGATCATGATCTCGATTTCTCCCGGAACCGGCGAAGGCCGGATGTCGATGAACTGCCCGTTGAGGTGAAACAGGCCGAGAAAGTCGACGAAATCGTCACGCAGAAACCGCAGGCTCCGCAGATAGTCGAGTTCGGTCTGGCTAAAATGCAAGGCGCACAAGCCACGAACTTCCTCACGAATCTCATCGAGCCCACGCGCCAGATCAACGCCGGGTGTCCGGCACTTGAAGCGAAACTCCGCCTGCGCCCCAGGGAAATGATGCAAGACAACCTGCATCATTGTGAACTTGTAGAGGTCGGTATCGAGCAAGGACTGGATTATCATGCGGGCAGCTTCTGGAGGGCGCTGACCAGTCTACCGCGCGCAAAAAGCGTACGGATCGAGATGAATCGATGCTCGAGCGAGCCTTACGGAGGCCTCACCGATGTTCAAGGCCAGGTGGTACTGGCCACGGCAAAGGGCGACGTGGATTCCCCATGCGACGATCGCGTGAATGTCGACAGTCCCTGACGGCCATGCCACAAGCGGGCACCCCGCAGAATGAACCTGCCGCGGCATGGCCCTTGCCCTTACCCACCGCTCTCCTCCCGCAATCGGGCGAGGGTAGATCGGCATCACGCGGCGCGTGATTCACGTCAATAAAGGGGAGCGGCCAGTTGTTCGGCGCGAAAGTTTCCAGCGTCGCGAGTGACGCGATAGGTGTCGGGGGACAGCATCTCGAGTGTTCCCTCAGCGCAGCGCTGCTCGAAATAGTCGAGCGTAGCTTCGACCTTCGAAAAATTGACCTTATGTTTGTGAGGCGCCAGATTGAATCGCCACCAGCGCAGCGCCAGCATGCGTTCGACGACCGGTTCCGGGAATCGCAGACGTACGACGCGCGCCGGCGCACCGACGGCAATGGCATATGGAGGAATATCGTGGGTCACAACGCTTCCGGCGCCAATGACAGCACCATCACCGATGCGGATCCCCCGCTTGACGAAAGAACCCGCGCCGACGTAAGCCTCGTGCCCAATATGGGTCCACAATGAAAGTGTTTCGGCGAACGAGTAGTCTTCGCTATCATCGGGAGCCAGGTCTCGAAAATCGGGCAGTTGGTACATCCGCGGCTGGTAGTGTTCCCGCGTGAATGAAAACGGATGCGTACTGAACCAGTCAGTGGGATGGTCGGGCGGCCCGAGCACAACGCCTTCGCCGATCTGTCCGTAGCGACCTATCCAGCAGCGATAGATGCTGGTGGTGACCTGGCCATTGATCAGCGTAAACGCCCCCAGGTACGAGTCTCGAATGATCCTGGGATCATAGACCCAGGCGGGGCGCTCGTAAGTAATCGAACCCGAAATCGTTCCCCCCGAGACAACGAACAGACCGAGATCAAGCAAGCCTTTGGCTGAAACTTCCTGTATCACGACCGCTCCAATATTTTTGCCCGAGAACCGCATCGGGTAGCCATTATAGCTCGAAATGAATGGGTATTTATCAAGGTATTGAATCGACTATTCAGCTTGTTTTGAAAAATTCTTACAAAATCGTCGAGAACTTCAGTATTTGTGTCGTTACCGGACTATCGGATTCCGACCGGAAAGCCTTCCTGCAAACCGCAACCGGTCCTCCATCGATCGATGAAATGATGCGTTCTTGATCGGCTTCCTGAGATTCTTCCGTTCAATTCCGCCGTCAGGACGTCCCCTCCCGCAGGGGTCAACAATTTCACCAGACGGGCAGGCTGAAGACTGGGCCGGTTTCTTGGCCACCTTAAGGTGAATCACGCGCGGCGTGATGCCGAGCTACCCTGGCCCCGCTTGCGGGAGAGCGGGGACCGTTCGCGAATGCGGGCGGTGGGTGAGGGAACGGCCATGCCGCAGCAGATTCATTCTGCGTAGGTGCCGCTCGCGGCATGGCCGTCAGGGTCGCGCGACGGACACCGGATCGCTGGCCGGGAAGGTTTCCTCAATGCCCTCGTCCAGTTCCGTTTCGGCGTCCATGAGCCGATTGAGCGGGGTGCTCAGGGCCCGCAGCAGATCGCTGGCATCGACATCCTTGAGCTTGCCGGCAATATCGCCCATCGACACGATGCCCACCAGACGCTTGTCGCGGTCAAGCACCGGCAAGCGCCGCACTTCATGACTGATCATGCTGCGTGCCGCCTGGCGCAGCTCATCGTCCTCGTAGCAGTATCGAATGCCATCGGACATGATGTCGCGAATCTCGGTTTCGGCATCGCAACCCTTGGCGATGCCGCGGACCGCAAGGTCTCGATCGGTGATGGTGCCGAGCAGGCGGTCGTTCTCCCCGACCAGCACGAGTCCGCTCTCGGCTTCCGACATCATGATGGCCGCTTCCTGTAGGGTCTGGGCGGGCGTGGCGATACGAACGTCGCGGGTCATCAGTTCACTGACTTTCATGTTCGGCCTCCTGCAGTCTGCACGAATCGGTTTCGACCTCCGGCGCCCGGAGGCCGACCTGTTCACAGACTAGCAATCGCGCCTGAATCGGATTCGAACTGGGTGCAATGCAATGCTGCGTCATTCCACATTCGCTCATTCGAGGGGATGAGAATTCATGCGACATTGACTACCCTGACGCGGCGCGACCCAGGGACCAGCAATCAGGAGTCCGCCATGCACCACCGCATCGCCCTGCTCTCGGTGGTGGTCGCAATCTGCGGCTGCACCGGCGATCACAGCAATCAGGCATCATCCGCCCCATCGACCTCCGGGCTCGCAACGCCGCCAAAGATCTGCTCCGAGAACTATCTCAGCGTCCGCGAAACGGCAAGCAACGCCGGGGCCGGCCAGCAAGTCATCGAAGCCTCGGTCTTCAATGACAGTCCGAGAACCTGCGTTCTGCACGGATATCCGGGCCTGGCTCCACTGGACGCTGGCGGCGTCCGGGCTTCGGCCATCGAGGTTCGCCAGGTTGTCGGTGACTCCGAGCTTCAACAGCCTCATGCGGTCGAATTGAAGCCTGGCGCATCGGCGCACTTCGAAATCAGCTTCAGCGTGATCGAAGGCGAATCGGGCGGATGTCCCGAAATCGAATCGGTGGACGTGATGGCCCCCGGCAGCAACAAGGTGATCGGCAACATCCGCCGGCCGATTCGCGCCTGTGGCGCGCACATCGACGTGGCGCCGCTCTCGAGTACGGATTAAGCGGCAGGCAGTTCCACGCCGAGAAAGTTCGCGGTCCATCCGGCGATCAACGCGGCGTGGCTGGCGGGGAAGAAATGCCCGGCATCCGGCACCACGCGAAACTGCGTGTCCGGCAGTGTGGCGGCCAGGGCACGGCCGGACGGCAGGCAGCGCGAGCGTTCGCCATACAGCAACAGTGTGGGCGCTGCGATCCGTGCAATCTCATCGGCGCTGGCGCCCATCTCCAGAAACTCGCGCGGCGCCTCGGTCTCCTCAAGCAGTTTCAGATACTGCCGCGCACCTCGCATGCCGCCGCGTCCTTCGCCGAACGGCGTGAACGCATCACGCGCCTGCGGCGCCCATTGCTCGGCGCGCAGGCGCGCGGTCACCTCCAGATAACGCAAGCCGACCTGAGGCTCTCGATCCCAGTCGAGTCCGGCACGCTCGGCAATCTCGATCTCCATGGCCGACAGATGCGGGGAATCCGCGAGGCGCTGTTCGGGCTGGAGCGTGTTGATCCTGCTGTCCATCAGCACCAGCCGGCGCAGCAGCTGCGGATACTGCACTGCGAACTCCAGTGCGATGCCACCGCCATAGCTGTGGCCCACGACATCGGCCGACTCGATGCCGGCCTGTTCGAGGAGCGCCGCAAGATCCCCGGCCTGGTCCGCGGCCGAGTAGCCCTGCGGGCTCAGACTGCTGTAGCCGTGACCGCGCAGGTCGTACAGGGTGACGCGGAACGCGTGCTTGAGCGCCTGCGCCAGCGAGGCGTACCAGAACGCCCGATTGGTGGCGAGTCCGTGCACCAGCACCAGGTCCGGCCCTTCGCCCACCTGCTGATATTCGAGGCGGCAAGCATCGGCTAGCTCAAGGCTTGCCATCAGCGCGGCTGGCTCACAGCTGCTGCGCGAGGAAGTCCGAAATCTGGCCGATCGACAGATCGTCGACGTAGCGGCCGTCCTTCATCAGCAGCTTCTCGAACGGCAGCTTGCGCTTGCCGAAGTCCTCTTCGATCGCGACCACGAGCTGGATGATGTCGATCGATTCGAACGACAGGTCAGCCAGCAGCTTGGTGTCGCTGTTCATCACACCTTCGAATTCACTGTCCCAGTCGGCGGTGAAGTCTTCCAGGGTGGCGATCAATTGGGCGGTGATGGCCTCGGGAGCCATCGAGGGCGTCGCGAGATCGTTCATGTCCTGATTCCTCTCAATAGATTTCCGGGTGTAGGTATTCCGCAAGGAATCGCCCTCACTCCATGTAGCCGAGCATCTGCAACTGTTCCATCAGTTGCTGCTTTTCCTTTTCGTCCATTTCCTCGCCGGCCTGGCGTTCGCCCGGCGCTTTTGTCTTGGGACCGTGCTGGACCGGGTTCTGTGCCAGCCACTGTTCGCTGAAGAAGGCCGCGGGGACTTCACCCTCGAAATCCTTCGGCACTTTCAGGCCGACGCTGTGCAACAGCGTGGGCGCAACGTCAACGATCTGACGCCGTTCGATCATGCCGGATGCGGCGACGCCAGGGCCATAGGCCATGAAGATGCCGTCCGGATGATGGGTGCCGGCCGCGACTTCGCGCTGGATCACGACGGGCTGGAAATTGCGGATCGAGACGAAGCCGTGATCGCGCAGCACCAATGTCAGGTCCGGCGCGCGCTCCATGTGCTTGCCGGGGAACCAGTCCTCGCGCTTGAGCACGTCGATGACCACCGGCTCGCCCTTTTCATTGCTCAGGGAGTAGAGGTCGTCGATCAGCTTTTCGCGAAAACTTTCGTACTGTTCCGGCGGAACGCCGGAGTCGCCGGGCCGGGCCGCCACACGAATGTTGATGCCGTTCGAGGACGGCGTGCGGCAATAGGCGGTGGTGCCGGCCCAGTCGAGGTTGGCGAAGTCGCTGGCCTCGCGGCGCAGTGCCTGCTCGCTGCCGTCGCTCTCGGCCCATTTCACATAGCCCTTGTCCGCCAGGAAGGCGTTGATGCGCAGCACTTCGGTGGATGCGGTGAAGCCGTGGTCGGAGGCGAAGAATACCTGCGCGTCCGGGCCAGCCAGCTCCACCAGGCGCTTGATGTAGCCGTCCAGGTTGCGGAAATATTCGAGGCAGACATCGCGCATGCGCTTTTCCCAGGGCTTAGGATCGGCCGGCACCAGTTCGGGATCGAGGTAGGCCCAGGCCTGATGCTGGATCTTGTCGGTGCCGTCGAACATCACCGCCATCAGGTCGGGATCGTCATTCCGCAGAATATATTCGGCCACGCGAAACCATTGTTCCTCGCGCGGCAGGTGGTAGCGCACCCAGCTTTCGGTGTCCTCCTCCGAAAGCTTTTCCATCGCCTGCTTTTCGTTGTCGAAATCCCAGGCCAATTCCTTGGGATCGAAGCCGGGAATGTCCTGCTTCATGCGGTCGAACAGCTCACGCGGATAGGTGTTGCGGCGCAGGTGCTTGGCCGGGATGAAGCCCGGTACCACGCAGCCGTTGACGTTCTCGGGCGCCGGCGCGGTCAGCGGGAAATTCAGCGCTGCGACCTTCTTGCCCTGACGCGAGGCGATCTGCCAGATGAATTCGCAGTCGATGTCGCGCGAGTCGTACAGCGTCCAGTAGATCTCGCCGCCCTTGTCCTCGGCACGGATGAAATCGAACACGCCGTGGTGCCCCGGACCCCGTCCGGTCTGAATCGAGGCCCAGGCCGGCGGTGTCAGCGGATTCGGCGTGGACGCCAGCTTGGCGCGCGTGCCGGCCTCCATGACGCTCTTCATGAACGGCATGGTGATGCCTTCATCCGGAAGTTCGCGCGTCATTTCGTTGAGCACGGTGTAGGTGCAGCCGTCGAGGCCAATGAATAAGGTCTTGCTCATGGTCGCGTCCCTGTCGGTGGGTTCGTCGGTTATCCGGTTGAAAGTTCTCAGCGCATCGAAACGCTGCGTGGAGTGTGCTGCGTCGGCGGCGCGACAACCGCGATCACCGATTCCTCGTCCAGAAAATGCAGGCTCACCAAAAATTCCCGCGAGGCATGCAGCACTCGCGCCGAACCTGAGCCGATTGCCAGCTGAAGTTCAGTGACCACCCACTCCAAGGGACGCCCGTCCAGTCCCAGCCCGGCCGCTTTGGCGGCGGCCTCCTTGGCAGACCACAAAGCCACAGTGGCACGCAAGCGCATGGCCGCGTCCAGCGGTTCCACCAGGGCAGCCTCGCGCGCGTGCATGCCACCGCGAATCAAGGCATCGACATCCACATCGTGCAGTCGTTGCAGATCGATTCCGATCTCGTGACCCGCGTCCGCAGCGACCGCCACGGCACCGCCGCCGGAATGACTCAGCGAAACCACGGGCGGCGTGCCGCTGATCGCCGCACAGCGCACATAGGGACGCCCGTTGTCGGCATTGAGTATGTCCACGTCCGCCGGCGATAGGTTCAAGCCGCGTGCCGCCGCCCAGTGACGCACTGCATCCTTGGCAGCGACGCGACCCATCAGCCAGTCGGCACGCCGGCCACCGCCGCGCGGCATCGCATTGAACAGCTTGCGTTCGCTGCTGGACAGCATCATGTGCGCCAGCACGCGCATCCAGATTTCGTGCCCGACGCCGAGGAAACCTTCCGGGAACGCAGGGTTGTGAACGGCATAGACGCCCGCGCCAAGCACCAGCGGGACACTCAAGCATTCGCGCTGCGGCTGCAAACGGTAGTTGAAATACCGCTGCGGCACATCGAACTTCCGGTCCTGCCAGCCTTCGAGCCGCATCAGCACCGTTCCGTTTTCATGAATCAGATCGAACTCGGCATGCAGCTGCGTATCGCCGACGGGATGAATCCGGCCACGCCCGATCAGCCGGGTGCCCGGTGCAGGCGGCGGCCCGTAGCAACCGAAACGCTCGCAGCGAAACGGGAAGCAGTTGTAGTCCCAGCCGAAACGCTCGATCAACCAGTAGCCTGCCATCTGCCCGACGGCGTCGAGCAGCGCTGCATCGGTCTGCATCCTCGGCGAGCTCGTGAACGAAAAGAAGTTGTAGGTATCGTGCGCCGCGAGATCGCACTCCACAGCCGTGGCCGACCAGCGTCGCACGTGTTTCACGCAGCGCAGACGCGGGCCGTGAAACATACCCTGACTGTAAAGCGTGCTGTCGTCGTGACGGGCCACGATCTGCGACGGCTCGTCCGGCCAGGCCAGAGGCTGCGGCGGCGCTTCGTAGTCCTGGCCCAGCAACACTTCGGTCTCGAATACCACCAGTCCATCGGGAGGCATGCCGCTACCGAGCATGAACAGCCTGACGCCGACCGTGGAGGCGCCGGGTGCGCGGGTGGCGACGATCCGCAGATCGAGGTGGTCCTCGTCCAGAGTCAGCCATCGGTGCCCGCGCACCTCATGGTGACCGCGTACCACGAAGCCGTCCCCAACCAGGCGTCGCGCGGCTTCGGACGCAATCTCCATGCTGAAGGTGAACGGCATCACCTGCAACGCGCGCAGATCGGGCTCCAGCACCGAGGGCGCGGAACCGATCGCGTGATCCCGCAGGTAGAGGTCGGTATCGGCATCGTAGCGGCGGCGCGATTCAAGCCGGCCAGCCTCGTGTGCGACGATCCGACCCAGCATCGGGTACGCCGGATCGTAGCCTGGTGTCACCGCCTCCGCTTTCGCGACCATGGCGGGCACCTGAACCGCCGGCGTCGCCAAGGGCAGCGCCGGCGGCGAGCCCTGCCCCAACTGCGACATGACCCGCATCTGGCTGGCGAGAAAGTCGTTCATCAGCGAGAAATGGGCGCGCAGCGCAGCGCCGCGCGGATCGGTGACATCGGTCGCGGGTGGCGCCGCCAGCGGCGGTGCGGCGGCAGCCGGCACATTTCCAGCGACCGGGTTCGAGGCTTGCGGCGTCGAAGCCTGCGGCGGCGGCCCGCGGAAAGCATCCGGAACCCGCAGCTCCGGCATGTTGAGGTTGAGAATCGCCGGTTTGCGGCGTGGAATGGCCGGCGCGACCCAGTCGATGTCGGCAATCTGCCGATGCGCGAACAGCCCCGGCATGCGCAGCGGCACACCGCAGGAAAACAGCTGCGCAAGCATGTGGTTCAGCTGTTGCACACCGGACCGGCGGCGGCTGTTGCTGGCCACCGCCACCAGTTCCTCGCGTCCGCGCAAGGCATCCGACACGAACGAAGTCAGATTGCCGCTGGGACCGATTTCGACGAACACGCGCACGCCATCCGCATAGAGTCGCTCCACGGTTTCGGTGAAGCGAACCTTGGCTTCCCACTGCTTCGAAGCGAGCGCGCGGATGCCCGGCGCATCCTCGGGAAACGGTCCTGCGCTGCACGCGCTGTACAGCGGCACGCGTCCGGCGCCGAACTCGATGTTCTCGTAATAGTGGCGGTAGGCATCGGCCACCGGCCGGAACAGCTCGGTGTGATAGGCGCGGCCAAACGGCAGCTCCTGACAGATGGCGCCCTCGGCCGACAGCTTTGCGCGCAATTCTCCGACCGCCGCCGAATCTCCGAACAGCACCAGTTGATTGGGGCAATTGTCCATTGCCGGAACGATGTGGTTCGGTGGATCGTCGAGCAGCGCCTGACGCTGTTCGGGGCGCAGCGCACCAATCGTCAACAGACTGCCGCCAAGGATGCGGCCTTCCCCGTCGAGCCGCTTGTAGATGTCGTTGAGGTCTCGAATCGTCTGCGCGATCTCGCTGCGTTTGCTGAATCGGCGTACGCCCGATGCGGTGAGCGCGGTGTTCTCGCCGGTGCTGTGTCCGAGCATCAGGTCCGGCTTGAGGTCCACCGCATCGACAACGGCAAGCAGCGCCATGCTGGCGGCAAACACCGACTCGGCCGCCACATCCATTTCGTAGAGCCGGGCTTCCAGCGATTTCGCGGCAGCCTCTCCCAGCGCCGTCGGTGCCGGGAACAACACCGGAGCCCGCGCCGGCGCACCGCGCGCGGCCGCGGTATCGTCCAGGAAATCGAACCAGTCACGCGCCTGCGGGAACTGCACGCAGACGTCCGACAGCATGTTCTGGTACTGCGAGCCTTCGCCCGGGAACAGAAAGGCAATACGCCCCGGTGGTTCACCGTGGCCGTAATAGATTCCGTTGCGCGTCTTGAACGGCGTATCGCCGCGCGCCAGTTTTTCCGCTGCCTGGGCCAGCTTTTTCAGCAGATCATCGCGATCGGCGGCGACCAGTGCCAAACGATGACTGCCCGAGGCATCCTGCGCGCACAAGCGCGCCAGGGATGGCAGGCCGGGTTCATCGAAGGCCGAGGCACGCGCCACCAGTTGCTCGACGCGCCTGCGCAGCTCTTCCAGCGACTCGGCGGCCAGCACCAGCAGCTCGCCTTCGCTGGGAGCATGCAGCACCTGGGCCTGCACCTTGCGGGCAGGCCGGTACTCCTCCAGCACGACATGCGCGTTGATCCCGCCAAAGCCGAAGGCGTTGACGCCGGCGCGGCGTGGCTCGCGGCCGCCATGTATCCACGGGCGCGTTTCGGTGTTGACGTAGAACGGCGTGCGTTCCAACCCCAGTTCGGGCTCCACCTCGTCGCACAGCGTCGGCGGCAACACCTTGTGGTGCAAGGCCAGCGCCATCTTGATCATGCTCGCCGAACCGGATGCCGGTATGCAGTGACTGATCATCGACTTGATCGAACCGATCGCGATCGTCGGCAACTCTCCGTGTCGCGGTCCGAACACCCGCGACAGCGCCTGAATCTCGGTGCGATCCCCCAGCGGCATGCCGGTGCCGTGCGCCTCGATCAGTGAAACCGTATCGGGCGAGACCTGAGCGTTTTCGTAAGCGCGGCGCAGCGCCAGTTCCTCGCCTTCCAGACGCGGCGCCAACACGCCCTTGGCACGGCCGTCACTGGCGACGCCGATGCCACGGATCAGCGCATAGACGCGGTCGCCGTCGGCTTCCGCATCGGACAAACGCTTGAGCGCCAGAAAGCCCGCCCCTTCGCCCAGCAAGGTACCCGAGGAACCCTTGCTGAACGGGCGTACCCGCTCACGCGAGAGTGCATTGATGTTGCAGAAGCTCATGAAGATCTGTGCACCGGTCTGCACCTGTGAGCCGCCGCACAGCATCACGTCGCAGCGACCGGTCTGCAATTCGCGCACCGCCGCCTCGACCGCCAGCAACGACGACGCACAGGCCGCGTCGACCACGTAGTTCGGCCCCATCAGGTCGAGCCGGTTGGCAATCAGTCCGGTGGCGATGTTGGACACGAAGCCCGGCGTGGCCTCGGCGTTGAACGCCGGCAGCTGCGCACGCAAGGCTTCCCGCAGATCCTTGAGTTCGACCGCCGAGAAATCGGGACGCACCGCCGCGATCGCGGCCAGGGTCTGGTCCAGCACCAGGCCGTGCTGCGCCAGTGTCATCGTGCCGCGATAGGCGTAGCCACCGCGACCGACGATGATGCCGGCGCGGCTGCGGTCGAAATCCTTGTCGAGCAGGCCGGCGTCGGAGAGGGCATCGCGCGCCAGCCTCAAGCCCAGATAGTGATCCGGATCGGCACCATCGATCGAGCGCGGCATGATGCCGAACTCCGCCGCGTCGAAGCTCGCGAGTTCTTTAAGGAACCCACCGCGCGTGGTGTACAGACGCTCGGTGGATTCGGGATCATTGTCACGCGACAGCGAAGCCCAGGCGGCATCGGCCTCGCTGGTGGCGTCGACCTTGTTGAGCACGTTGTTCCACAACTGGGTCGCGTCGGCGGCACCGGCGAAACAGCCGGCGACACCGACGATGGCAATCGGTTCGGCACTCACGAATGCCCCGCAGCGCGATTCAGCGCGGCCCACAAGGTGCTTTCGCTGTCGAGTACCGCCAATCTGAGGTCGCCCGCCGCGTCGATGAAGTAGGCATCGAAGGCGATCGCCAGATCATGCGGCGGCGGCCGCAGGCGGAACAATACTTTCAGTGTGGCGGGCAGCGGCGCCTTTCCGTAACGTACAAGCTGGCCGAAACGCGCTGGCAGCGCACTGGTCGAATGCTGCTTCCGCACCCAGACGAATGCCAGCTGCGCCGCGACATCGACCAGACCCGGATCGAGCAGCCATTGCCCTTCCACGCCGACCCACTCCTGCGGCGTGCTGGAACGCACGACGGCGTCCACGCCGGTCTCGCTGAAGGCATCGATCGCGGTCATGAGCTGGAATCGACCCGTATGGAACAGATAATCGCGATACACCGTGGCGATATCCAGGGACTCACCCTGGATGGCCGGTGGTACGGGCGGCGGGATTTCGTCGAAACGCTCGACCAGACGGACCGAAGCCCGATACAACGGCGCCTTCCGTCCCGGCTCCACGATGTCGACGCTGATCATCTGCTCGCCGCTGCCGGAATGCGTGGAGGCGCGCGCGCGGATCGAGACTTCCCGCCCCTTGTCGCCATCCAGCACCACGCCGGCCAGCGTCCTCAGATCGCGAACCTCGGCGAGCTGCCAGCCCGGCCAGCCTTCGACCGCCACCTGCGCCATCCACTCGGCGGCACCGGCCGCCGGCAGCACGCGCTTGCCGTTGATGACGTGGTCGTCCAGATACGGATCCGACTCGGCCGTGAAGTGATGCGGCAGCACCAGAGCGCCGCCGCTGCCCATGCGCAGCGACTGACGGATCAGCGGCATGGCCTGTGGCGGCTTGTCGGCGGCCGGTGCATCCAGCCGCGGTGCAATACCGTCGATTTGCTGCCACGGCCCCTGGCCGATCACAACCTCGACTTCGTTCTTGGGACCATAGGCGAGTTCATTGATGAAATAGCGGCGCCCCCCAGCCAGCGGAATCGGCGCCATGCCGCGTTCGCGGAACTGGCGCTTGACGCCTTCGCTGGCCATACCCGCATCCCAGGGCCCCCAGTTGACGGCGATCACGCGCGCCTCGGTCCATTCACGCGACAGCTGCCATGCCAGCCGGTTGATCACCTCGTTGGCGCAGGCATAGTCGGACTGGCCCTGATTACCGTAGCGGCCCGCGACACTGCTGAAGAACACCAGCAGCTTCAGGGAATCCGGGCGCAGCCTGTGCTTCAGGGTCCAGGCCGAATCGATCTTGGTGCCGAACACGCGGTCGAAGGACTCGACGCTCTTGTCGGCCAGCAGCTTGTCCTCGATCACGCCCGCGCCGTGGAGCACGGCGTCGATGCGTCCGTACCGGTCATAGACCGTGTCGATCAGCGCGCCGAAGGCCTGGACATCACGTACGTCACAAGCCTGATAGTCGACCGCGGCGCCGCAGGCCGCCAGCCGGAGCAGATTGCCGCGAATCTCGCGCGCCGCCAGCAGCCGCGACAGCTGACGCTCGAATTCGACCGGTTTAAGAGCCTGACCACTCGCACGCGCGTCCTCGATCAGGCGCTGGCGCAGCGCCGTCGCGTCGGCGGCCGCCGCGTACCGGGCGTCTTCGGCCGGCGGTTCCGGGCTGCGCCCGACCAGCACGATCCGCATACCGGGCCGCGCGATTTCCTCCAACAGCTCGGCGGTGATTCCGCGCGCACCGCCGGTGGCCAGCACCACCCAATCAGCCGCAGGCGATAGGCGCGGTGCGAACGCATTTTCCCGCAATGCGTCGTCGACGGTGGTTGTCGCATAACGTGCGTCGCCGGTGTAGCCCACCTCCGGCAGCGCGTCGTTCGCCAGCAGTTCATCCGCCAGATAGTCGGCGATCGTCAGCGGTGTCTGGCCATCGAAATCAACCAGGCGGAAACGACCATCCGGGTATTCGTGGCGTAGACACTTGATCAGCCCGGAGACACCGCCGCCGAGCACCGAACCATTGCCCACGGCGGTGCGTCCCAGCGTGCCACCCAGCCGCGTCGCCGCGACCAGGCGGATGCCTGAGAGCTCCGCGCCCAGCGCCTGCACCCAATGGAACAGGGACATCACGCTGCGCTGGCCCGCATTGCGCCAGTCCTCGAAGGAATCCGAGGCCAGCGGCTCCATGCCGTACAGATGCACGACCCCGCGAACCGGACCGTGACGCTCGCGTGCAACGGCCAGGCTCGCGGCAATCGAATCAGCTTCGATCGCATCCACCGCCACAACCGACGCGCCTTGCGCCGCCAGTGATTCCATCAACGGCATGCGGGTGGCGTCGTCGCCACCACAGACAAGCACGAGTCCGCTCAGCGTGCCGCGCTCGGCAATGAACGGCACCGACTGAGGACGGATCACATAGCGCGGCACCTCCGCTATTGCCTCGGTGGGAGGCGGGCTCGCGGGAGGTCGAAGGCCTGAGGCGGGAGGCCTTACGACAGCGGTAGGCGCCAGAGCCTCCAGCGCGGCGATGATTGCGTTGAGCGTCCTGGCGCGCGTGAAGGTCTCCATCCCCGCCTGCATCTGCGCGCCGGCGTCCGCCGGCAGTTGTTTCTGCAGAGCACCGGCGATTTCGACACGCTTGATCGAGTCGATGCCAAGGTCGGCTTCCAGATCGGAATCCAGACCCAGCATGTCCTCGGGATAACCGGTGCGTTCTGCGACGATGCTCAGCAGCGTTGCCTTGTAGTCGATACGGGTGGAAGCAAGAGGCGTGAGGGGTAAGGCGGCAGGCGCAACAGCTGCAATCGGTGCCATGGGCGCCAGCGCTTCGAGCGCGGCGATGATCGCGTTGAGCGTCCTGGCCCGTGTAAACGTCTCCATGCCTGCCTGCATCTGCGCGCCGGCGTCGGGCGGCAACTGCTTCTGCAGGGCACCGGCGATTTCGACACGCTTGATCGAGTCGATGCCAAGGTCGGCTTCCAGATCGGAATCCAGACCCAGCATGTCCTCGGGATAACCGGTGCGTTCTGCGACGATGCTCAGCAGCGTTGCCTTGTAGTCGATACGGGTGGAAGCAAGAGGCGTGAGGGGTAAGGCGGCAGGCGAAACAGCCGCAACCGGTGCCATGGGCGCCAGCGCTTCGAGCGCGGCGATGATCGCGTTGAGCGTCCTGGCCCGTGTAAACGTCTCCATGCCTGCCTGCATCTGCGCGCCGGCGTCGGGCGGCAGTTGTTTCTGCAGAGCACCGGCGATTTCGACACGCTTGATCGAGTCGATGCCAAGGTCGGCTTCCAGATCGGAATCCAGACCCAGCATGTCCTCGGGATAACCGGTGCGTTCTGCGACGATCGCCAGGAGCACAGCGGCGTAATCGACGCTGTCCCGGGTCCCGGAAGCCGTCGCCAGGGGCGCCATGGGCTCGGGCGCCGAAACGGCTGCCGCAACCGACGCGGCAACCGGCGCCGCAGGCTCCACGCCTGACACCTCACCGGCGGCAGGCGCAGCCGCCGCCAGATACTGCCCAATCACACGTTCCTGCAAGGCCAGGAACTGGCGCATGGTTTCCTGGTAGGCCGCCATCGCATCGCCGCTGACCGGCGCGCCTGTGGCCGCAGCCGCCAGCGGTGCCGGACTGGCAGCCGGCGCGACCGGTGCAGAGGGCGGTGCTTGCCTGGCCCGGCGCTGGGCACGAGCCGCGTCACGCGTCTCCAGCGTCAGAGCCGGACGCTTGCCGGTACGGATCTCGGGATCGTTGAGCGCACGGGCGCAACCGCCGGACAGCATCCAGGTGGTCTTGCTCGGAATCGGTGCCGCCATCGCTTGGCTGAGTTTCGCTACGGCGTATGTAGTCAGGCCTCGCGGTTCATACAGCGCAAACGCGTCCAGCGTGGCACCGGCAACGACCAGTTCGGCGATACCGCCGAGCAGACCGCGCAGACCACCGCCCTGCCCGTCCAGCGATACGGCGCGCGCATCCTTGCCGGCCAAGGTGGCCATGGCCATGTTGCTGCAGATGCTCTTGGGCCCGAGTTCGAGGAACAAACGTATGCCGGCTTCGTACATCGCTTCGATCTCTGCGACGAACTCCACCGAACTGAGCAGATGCCGATCCAGCAGAGCGCGGGCCTTGCTCGCATCGTCCGGATAGCGGGCGCCGAGCGTGTTCGAATAGACCGGGAATTCGGGCACTGCGAAATGGGCGCCGGCAATCGCCGCCGACAGCGGCGCCTGGGCGGCGGCCACCAGTTCGGTATGGAATGCGCCGGACACCGGCAGACGAGTCGCGCGAATGTCCGCGTCCGTCAGCGCCTTCACCGCCGCGTCGATCTGACCGGAAGGACCGGAGATCACGCTCTGTTGTGGCGAGTTGTGGTTGGCGACACGCACGCCGTCGAAGGCGGCAATGTGCGTTTCGACGACCCCGCGATCGGCCTGTACCGCGGCCATGCCGCCAGCGACGCCATCAGCGGACGCTTGCGCCATGGCGCCGCCACGAATCGCCGACAACCTCAGGAAGGTTTTCGGATCGATCACTCCGGCAGCCATCAGCGCGGCATATTCGCCATAGCTGTGGCCGGCCGCCGCGCTGGCCTGCAGGCCCAGGCGGCGCGCGAACCATAGGTAGCCGAGTTCGATCGCACCCAGCGCCGGCTGCGCGTGCTGTGTCTGCGTCAGGCGTTTCTGCTGAGCCGTTTCGACCTCGGGCGTGAACGCGGATTCCGGCCATATCAGTCGCGACAGACGCTGCGGCAGAACCTCCGCGAGTTCACCGTCGGCGAGTTCCACCGCTGCGCGCAGCTCCTCGAGGTACACAGCCGGCTCGCAGCCCATGTTGACGTACTGCGCACCCTGCCCTGGGAACAGCAGGCCGATCTTTGGCGCGCTGTCCGGTACCGCTTTCGAGAACTTGATGTGCGGCGGCAGCGGTTTGCCGGATTCGACATGCGCGCTCAGAGCCGAAATATCGGCACTCAGCGCCTCATAGTCACGCGCGGCAAAAGCGGCCACGCAGCGGCCTGACTGGCGCAACTGCGCGTCACGTACCAGGCTTGCGGCGAAACTCGAGAATTCGAGATGCCTGTCCGAGGACAGCAGGCCTTGCAGCTGCTTCAATTGCTGCGCGATACCCGTTTCGTCGGTGGCGCGCAACACGATCAGTTCGTAGGGCCAGCTTTCCGCACCCGGCACATCCGCTTGCGCGTAGCCGTCTCGATACTCTTCGAGCACCGCGTGAAAATTGGTGCCGCCGAAGCCGAAGGCGGACACGCCGCCGCGCCGCGGATGCCGCGGATCGGCAACCCAGGGCCGTGGCGCCTTGAGCAGATACACCGGCGATTCTGGATCGGCGATCGTGTCGATCGGCCTGTCGACGCCGTAGTGCGCCGGCAGCGTGCGGTGATGCAGCGACATCGCCACCTTGATCAGGCCGGCGACACCCGCACTGGCCTTGGTATGACCGAGCAGGGTCTTGACCGAGCCGATCGCCACGCTCTTGGTCGCCGCGCCTTCGGCCTGCAGGGATTCGATGATGGTCCGCGCCTCGGCGCGATCACCGACCGGCGTACCGGTCCCGTGCGCTTCGGCCATGCCGATGGTCGCCGGCGAGAAACCGGCCTTCGCGTATGCACGCTTGATCGCCCGCATCTGTCCTTCCGGACGCGGCGCCGTCATGCCCAGGGCCTTGCCGTCCGAGGAACCGGCAGCCGCCTTGATCACGGCGTAAATGCGATCCCCGTCGCGCTCCGCATCCTCCAGCCGCTTCATCACGATCACGGCGAGACCCTCGCTGATTGCGATGCCGTTGGCGGCCTGGTCGAAGGTGCGCGGCTGGCCGTCCGGCGACAGCGCCTGCGTCTTCGAGAAACACAGGAAGCCGAACGCCGACTGCACGGTGTCGATGCCACCGGCGACGACGACGTTGCTGCGCCCGGTCTCGAGTTCGTTGACGCCCATGGAGATCGCCGCCAGCGACGAGGCGCAAGCCGCATCCACGGTGAAATTGACGCCGCCGAAATCCAGACGGTTGGCGACGCGCCCGGCCACGACGTTGAGCAGGGAGCCGGCGAAGGATTCCTCGGTCCATTCCGGCAGGCGGTCCCAGACCTCCTCGGACAGGTCCTCGACGAATCGTGGCAGTTCTGCACGCAGTGCGTACTGGGTGCCGAGGTCGCCGAGACCGCCGCTGGTGCCGAGGATGATCGAGGTGTTCTCGCGGTCGAATCCGCCGTCCGCGAAACCGGCATCGGCCAGTGCGCGCCGCGACACTTCCAGCGTCAGCAGCTGCATCGGATCGATCGACTTCATCGACCTCGGCGGGATGCCGTAGATCATCGGATCGAACGGCAGCTCGTCGAGAAAACCGCCCCACTTCGAATAGACCTTGTCGCGCGCGGTACGGTCGGCATCGAAATACAACTGCCAGTCCCAACGCTCCTTGGGCACTTCGCGCAACACGCAGTTCTGACGCAGGATGTTGTTCCAGTAGGCATCCGCGGCCAGCGCCTGCGGTAGCAGCGTACCGATGCCGACGATCGCGACGTTCGACGGCGCCGCCGCCGCCGCGCCCTCACGACGGATCGTCCAGTTGGCCATCAAGGCCGCCGCACCTTCACTGACTTCCAGATGCAGGTTCTCGACCGGCAGGGCTGCGTCGCGCAGCGTCGCCACCTGGCCGATCATGTACATGCCGTCGCTCAACTGCTGCTCGGCCGCCACATCCACGATCGTGCCGCTGGCGTCGCGGTTGACGCCCTTGGAGGCGATGCGCAGGCGCCCCATGTTGAGATCTTCGAGCTCGTCGCGGATCTCGTCGGCGGACTTGCCTTCGCGCAGCAGCTGCCGGCGCTGCGCGTAGAACTCATGAGCGAATTGCGAATCGACGCAACGCGTGGAGTGCCCTGGCCCGGTCTCCAGGCTCATGGTGCGCCGGCAGGCGATCGCCTGAGCCTGGAAACCTTCGACCACGGCGCCGGAGCTGACGATCTCCGGCGTGAACAGATAGGCCGTGCCCATCAGCATGCCGATCTTGAAACCGCGCGCCGCCAGTGGCGCCGTCATCGCGGCGATCATCGCCCCGGAACGCGCGTCGTGTATGCCGCCCGCGAACAGCAGATGGAACTCGCCTTCGCTGCCGGGCGCGGCCTGGGCCAGCAGCATTTCGATCATCTGCTCCCACAGCGGGAAACTGGCGATCGGCCCGATATGGCCGCCGCATTCGCGGCCCTCGAACACGAAGCGGCGCGCGCCCTGCTCGATGTACATCTTCAGCAGCGCCGGCGCCGGGGCGTGGATATAGGTGGGAATGCCGCGGCTTTCGAACTGCGCGGCCTGATCCGGGCGGCCACCGGCGATCAGCGCATAGCTGGGCTTGCAGGCCCAGATCGCCTCGCACTGCTCGTCGCGCAGGGTCTGCGGCACGAAGCCGAGCATGCCCACACCCCAGGGCTGATCGCCGATCTGCCGGCGCGTGGATTCCAGCATCTCGCGCACCTGCGGCCCGCGCATCAGCGCCAGCGCCAGGAACGGCAAGGCGCCACCGCGTGCCACATCGACCGCAAATTCCGGGCTGTCCGACACGCGCGTCATCGGACCCTGCGCGATCGGGAAACGCGTGCCGTGCGAGGCAGCCAGCGGCGCACCGGGCGACAGGTGTTCGAGCCGGTTGGCCGTTTCGATGAATTGCTCGCTGGCGGAACGCATCGCCTGCACCAACCTGCCGACGCGTTTGTAGCGCTCGCGATAGATCGCCGCCACACCGATGCCCTGACCCAGCGGCAACAACTGAGCGGCCCCCCAGCCCAGCCGGGACCGGACTTCGCCGTGCCAGGCCTCGATGGTCAGCTCGCCACTTTCGGCGTCGCGCGAATGGGCTTCGATCGCCTTCAGCGATTCGCTGCCGGGCCGAGCGTAGACCCGGCACGGCGCATTCGCCAACTCACCGAACAGCCGCGTCTCGGAGCCGTTGAGCCGCGCCAGCTCCAGCTTGACGCGATCCGAGAGCGCGGATTCGTCGAGCAGCAGCAGTTGGTCGTCGAGCACCACGCCGGCGGCGCCGGCGATGCGCAGGCCGGCCGCGGAATGCAGGCCGATACCGCCACGCACATGAACCGGCCTGGCCACCTTGCCGAGCAGCTTCTGGGCGAGAATGTAGGCGGTGTCGTCACCGACCCAGCCACCGGCCTCGTGGCCCTTGGCAACATAGGCGTCGGGCTCGAAACCCAGCGCCGCGATGTCATCCGGCGAACGGATTTCGGCAAACACTGAATGTGCCGAATGCGTGCCGGCAGGCAGCGATTCGAAGCGATCGCGGTCCGCATCCACGAGCATCACTACCAGCTCGCGTTCGCCGGCTCTCTCGATCAGGCGCCGGCCCATGCCGAGTGACTGTGGCGTCAGTCGCAGACCGATACGGCCACGCGTGCCCGCAAGCAGGCGGTCGAAGTTGTCCTCGACACGCTGCGCGTCGCCGGCGTGCTCAAGGTCCAGAACCCCGATGGCGCCAGCCCGCGACGCCGCCACAGCGATGCCGGGATGCGAAAAGTCCGCCGGCACCAGACAGAAAATATCGAAACTGTTTACGTCCATGTCTTGCCACCCCAGGGCCTGTTCGCCTTTCGCGCGACGCCGAATCCCGTCGCAGTCGCCGAATATCGACGATCACTGCTGCAATCTGCTGTATCAACCTTTGTGCCCCCCCCACGCTCGGTTCATACTAGCGCTTGACGCCCTCCAGAAACGGTACTTCCAGTACCTTCTCGTGCACGATCGGGCCATGCCCGAAATAGCCGCTTTCGCCAAAGCACTCGCCGTGATCGGCGGTGATGACGAAGTGCGTATCCTTCGGCGCCTTGTCGATCAGCGCGGCCAGCACCTGGTCAACATATTCCACGGTCTTGGTCTGCTGAAGATGCAGCATCCGCATCTGGTCAGCGTCAAAAAACTGACTATCGGTATCGATTCCCAGATGGTCGTCCATGCGTTTGAACACCCCGTGCACCCCGGAGATGTGCGGCATCGTCTTCGGATCCAGCATGTACGGATAGTGGGTCTCGCCGAGGTTCAGGAAATGGAAGCTCGGTTCATCCTCGTCGAATTCGATCTGGTTGACGATGCCGACGAAATCGTTGTGATTCGGCATCAGCTTGTATTCGTCGAAATGCCGGTTCAGATGCGAGAACGGATTGAGTACCGGCAGCGACACGCGCGCCTCGGTGCGGTAGCCATGGCTCTGCAAGACCTTGGGCAAGGACAGCTCGGGGATGAAACTCTTGAACGACAGGCCGTCGATGCCGAGCCGGTCGACCCACTTGGAAAAGTCCTTCTTGTAGACCTCGGACGCGAACACGCCCTGCGGACTCTCGTGCGGAATCATTCCCATCAGATAGGTGTAGTGGGACGGGCTGGTCCAGGAGGCAAACGAATAGCGTCGCGAGCCCTCGCCCAAGGCATCCATGTTCGGGGTCTTCGCAGCCTGGTAGCTGTCGAAACGACAGCTGTCCATCACGATGAAGACCAGATTTTTCAATGCCATCCTTGTGCGCGCTCCGTGTGGAATTACTGAACTGTCCATGCCCCTGACGGACAGCGGGTGGGCAGTCTAACGGCCGTGCCGCCAAGCGGCACCCCGCAGAATGAATCTGCTGCGGAATGGCCGTTCCCCTACCCACCGCTCGCATTCGCGAGCGCCGCCTTTCCCGCAAGCGGGCGAGGGTCGGTCGGCATCACGCGGCGCGTGATTCACGTTGACAATGTAAGGTTTTGCGCATGGCGCCTCCGGTCATTGACTTCGATACGACCACAACCAGTTCGACTCCTGCAAATCGTGCTCGACGCGCTTGCCGCTTTACTCTAGAATTCGCGACCCTTTTGAGATCATGGCTAGGTAGCTCAGCCGGTTAGAGCGCGGCACTCATAATGCTGAGGTCGAGAGTTCGAGTCTCTCCCTAGCCACCATCTCGACTTCGATGACCGCAAGGCTTGCGAAATCCGCTCAACGGAATCCGCAAGCCTGCCGTTCGTGCCCCCTCGCCGCCATCGGCGACCTTGCCAACGGTTTCTTACGCAATCGCAATGGTCTATCGCAGGCAAGCGCCATGCCGCTATTCGGCATTTTGCAGGCGTGCGCGTCCGGTTCATGCTTCAATCGACTGCATGGAGCGGGCCCCCACCAAACCCATCAAACCCAGCCGACACCGTCAAGAACGAAAATGCGAGGAGACCACGGTGAAAGTCGCCGCGCGATGGACGACATCCCGACAGAGCTGCGCCTCGCCGCGTCAGGCCAGGTCATGAATGCGGCCCAGTCCGCATCATCACTACTGCCGTTCACGCATTTCGAGGACAAGATCGACGCCTGGCTGGAACAGGGCCACGCGCAGATGGGCCACAGGCTGTGGTTCCTGGCGCGTCTCGCACCGGCACGCGCGGTCGTGCTGCGCAGCCTGGATGGTTTCGGTTGCATTCCCCCCGGAACGGTACTGCGCCTGCCATGCGAACTGTGGCGCGCCGAACAGGCCGACAGCGTGCACATCATTCCCTCGCTGTTGAATGCGGCGCTGTGCATCGACGACGCGCGCGAAGTTTGCCTGCAGGTCCGGTCCTGGATGTCCGCCCCCCTGCAGGACGCCACCGGGCATGCCTACGCCGCGCTGTTCGCCATGGATTCCACCGCGCACGACGACTCGATTCATTCTTGCAGCCACCTGCTCAGGTTCGCAGCGCGTCAGCTTTCGACAATATTTATCGATGAGCAGCGCGACGTGGCGCGGCAGCGCGATCACGAACGCAGCAGCATGCTGAACAGCACCGACCCCTCCACCGGCCTGTTCACGACCTCGGCCTGGCGTTCGAGCCTTGCGGTGGAGGAACAGCGCTGTCATCGGCTCGGCGACCCCTGCGGCGCCATCGCGATCCGCATTCAGACATCCACCGAGGACCGCCGAGAGCACGACCGTGCGTTACGCCGGATCGGCTGGATCGTGCGTTCGCTGGTTCAGAGCCCGCATCTGGCGGCACGCACCGACGATCATCTGCTCGGCGTGCTGTGCATCGGCATCCACGCACCAGAGACGCAAAGTCTGGCGCAGTCCCTGCGCGCCGCCTTTGACCAGGAACAACTGCCCGTCAAGCTCGCGCATGCGCAACGCGACTCCGCTTCACGCAATCTGCCAAGCGCCTGGCTGACGGCACTGCGTGAGGTTGTCTGAGACAGGCAAGCGTTTCAACACGGATAATCCCCCCGATGCCGCAGCCCGAACTTCTCGATGCCTTCGTCACCGCTGCGCGCGGCCTCGAACCGCTGCTGGCCACCGAGCTGAGCGAATTGGGTGCTCAGGACGTGCGGGAGCGTCGCGGCGGGGTCGCCCTGCGTGCGGATCTGGCAAGCCTCTATCGCGCCTGCCTGTGGTCGCGAACCGCGTCGCGCGTGCTGCTGCCGCTGTTCGTGGTGGACGCACCGGACCCGGAGCGCCTCTACGAAGGCGCGCTCGCCCATGACTGGTCCGCCCTGTTCGATGTGGACGTGCGGCTGGCGATCGAAGTGGCCGGACGCTCTCCAGGCATCACGCATACGCATTTCGCCACACTGCGACTCAAGGATGCGATCGTCGACCAGTTTCGCGCACGCAGCGGACGCCGACCCTCGATCGATACCGAACACGCCGACATTCGCCTGCACCTGCATTTGGATCGCGAACGCGCCACCATCAGCCTTGACCTTGGCGGCGGCAGCCTGCACGAGCGCGGCTATCGGCGCGATGGCGGCCAGGCGCCGCTGAAGGAAAATCTGGCGGCCGCGCTGCTGTTGCGTTCAGGCTGGGCCCGGCTCGCAGCAGAAGGCGCGGCGTTCTGCGACCCGATGTGCGGCTCCGGCACGCTGGCGATCGAGGCGGCGATGATCGCCGCCCAGCAGGCCCCGGGCCTGTCGCGCCGGCAATGGGGATTCAGCGCCTGGCTGGGCCATCGTGCGGACCTCTGGGAAACCGTGCGGCGCGAGGCGGTCGAGGCCAGGCGCACCATCAGCCTACCGATTCATGCTTCCGATTCGGACCCGCGAGCGCTGGAGACGGCGCGCGCCAACGCCCGGCGTGCCGGACTTGCGCCGGCCATCACCTGGACACTGGGCGATGCGCTGCAACAGACCGCGCCGGCCGCAAGCGGCCTGCTGCTCAGCAATCCACCATACGGCGAACGCCTGGGCAGCGAGAACGAACTGATCAAGCTCTACAGCCTGCTCGGCAATCAGTTGCGTCAGGGTTTTGGCGGCTGGCATGCCGGCATCTTCACCGCCCGCCCGGACCTGGCGCCGCGCCTGGGCCTGCGCGCCTCGGCGATCCATTCGTTCTACAACGGCGATCTGCCGTGCAAGCTGTTGCAGTTCGACATCCCGGCCGAACCGCCCTCGGCCGAACACGGCAGCGATTTCGCCAACCGCATCCGCAAGAACCTGCGCCATCTCGGCAAGTGGGCGCGGCGCAACGGCATCTCCGCCTACCGGCTGTACGACGCCGACCTGTCCGAATACGCACTCGCGGTGGACCTCTACGACTGCGCCGGCGAAATCCATCTGCACGTCCAGGAATACCTGGCACCCAAGGACATCGACCCGGTGCGTGCCGAGCAGCGTCTTCGACAGGCGCTGGCGGCCCTGCACAGCATTTTCGAACTGCCGTCCGAGCGGCTGCACTTCAAATTGCGCAAACCGCAGAAGGGCAGCGCCCAGTACGAGCGCCAGAGCCAGGCCCAGCGATTCTTCGAACTGGTCGAGCACGACTGCCGGCTGAGCGTGAACTTCGACGACTATCTCGACACTGGCCTGTTTCTGGATCACCGGCCGCTGCGTCTGCGCCTGCAACGTGAATCGCGCGACAAGCGCGTGCTTAACCTGTTCTGCTACACCGGCAGCGCCACCGCGCATGCGGCGGTGGGCGGCGCCTCGCGCACGCTGTCGGTTGATCTGTCCAAACCCTATCTCGAATGGGCGGCGCGCAACCTGCAAGCCAACGGCTTCGCGTCCACGCTACAGACGCGCCGCGGCGTGCGTTCCGCCTGGAACGAACCGCATGTGCTGCTGCAGGCCGACTGCCTGCAATGGCTGCGCGAACAAGCCGCCGACCCGGCCTCGCCGCGCTTCGACCTGATCTTCTGCGACCCACCGACCTTCTCCAATTCCAAACGCATGGAGGAAGTGCTGGACACGCAGCGCGATCACGTGGAAATGATCCGCAACGCCGCCGCCCTGTTGCGTCCCGGCGGCACGCTGTATTTCTCGACCAATCGGCGACGCTTCAAGCTCGACGACGCGGCATCGGCCGGCCTGCACGTCGAGGACATCACGCAACAAACGCTGGACGAGGATTTCAAACGTCCGCCGCCCGCGCACCGCTGCTGGAAAGTCACACAGCTCTGAGCGGCGAAGTTCCCGGCTGGCACAGGCATTGCGGCGCACTTGCTTGAATCCATCGCCCTGCCCGACGACCGATGACGCGACAACCACGCTTTGCCGCTTATCCACGCCGCAGTCCCTGGCTTGCCGGCCTTGCTCTCACGGTCCTCGCCGGACCCGCTCTGGCCGCCGACAGACTCAAGCTGATCCTCGACGACGACGTGCCGATGTTGCACCCGGCACAGCTGATGGCCTTGCAGTCGCCGCGCGTGGACGTGCTCGGCATCACCATCGTCAGCGGCTCCACCTGGCGCGACGAGAACGTGGCCCACGCGCTGCGCATGCTGGAGATCATCGATCGCCCCGAGGTGCCGGTCGTACCGGGTTCGGCATTCCCATTGGTCAATACCGAAAAGGAGACAGAACGCTGGGAGTCGCTGTTCGGCAAGCTGGTGTTCAAGGGTCCGTGGATGAAGCAATGGGTCGAGGACACCGTGCAGACCGCACCGAACTACCACGCACACGATGTCGTACCCGACTTGCCGGAAGGCAATCCGAGCCTCGAAGCCTCCGATGAAATCGCGGCGAATTTCCTGATCCGCAAGGTTCGTGAATTTCCGGGCGAGGTCACGATCATCGCCACCGGTCCGCTGACCAATCTGGCGCTGGCGCAGCGGCTCGACCCCGAGTTCGCCGCCACGGCCAAGCAGCTGATCTACATGGGCGGCAGCATCAACCCGCGGCAGATGCGCGATTCGGTGTCCGCCGCGCAGTTCGCCCGTGAATTCATCAACACCCCGCGCCTGGAATTCAATTTCCGCTGGGACCCGGAAGCCGCGAGCATCACGCTGCGTGCGCCCTGGAAGAAGATCACGATGATTCCCGTGGACCCCTCGACCGCGACCGAACTCACGCCGAAGCTGGTCGAGCGCATGAGCGCCGCCGGCACGCCGCTGTCGAAGGCCTTCCAGGACCATCTGGAAACCGGCTTTCCCTTGTGGGACGAAATCGCCACAGCGGTGTGGCTGGACCCGTCGATCATCACGAAAAGCAGTCCGCTCTACGTGGACGTGGACACCAGTTTCAGTGCCGGCTACGGCCAGACCTTGTCATGGTCCGAGCACTACCAGCCGGGACTCGGCGAACAGCTTCAGACCGTGGTGCGGGCAATCGACGTGGAGCGGCTTGAGAACATGATGGTGGAACTGATGAACCGTCCATTGCAACGCGGAACATCGGAACAGTACTGAAAAGCTGCCTCGCGCAAAGACGCCAGGGCACAAAGAAAACGCCGAAGAACAGACGGGCAAGCGGTGCTTGTACCTCGGAACAAATCCTTCGCGTCTTTGCGTCTTTGCGCGAGCCCCGCTTTTGGCCGTCGCCCGGCCAACGCCAAACCCTGGATCAGAGCTTCAGCACCAGCTTGCCGATGTGCGCGCTGCTTTCCATCATGCGGTGCGCCTCGGCCGCGTCATCCAGCGCGAAGATCTGGTGGATCACCGGTTTGAGCTGTCCGCTCTCGATCAGCGGCCAGACCCGCTGACGCAGCTGCGCGGCAATCGCGGCCTTGAATGCCACCGAGCGCGGTCGCAGCGTCGAACCGCTCACCGACAGGCGACGGCTCATGATCTTGCCCAGGTTCACGGTGGCGCGAGCGCCGCCGAGCAGGGCGATGATCACGATTCGGCCATCTTCCGCGAGGCAGTCGATCTCGCGCGGAACGTAATCCCCGGCCACCATGTCGAGAATCACATCAACGCCGCGACCGCCGGTGTGCTCGCGAACCACGGCGACGAAATCCTGTTCCCGATAGTTGATCGCCGTGGCGCCAAGCGATTCGCAGGCCTGACACTTTTCAGCGCTGCCCGCCGTGGCGAACACCGGATGACCAAGCGCGCTGGCGATCTGGATCGCCGTCACGCCGATGCCGCTGCTGCCGCCCTGCACCAACAGCGATTCGCCCGGCGCCAGCGCCGCGCGGTCGAAGACATTGCTCCACACCGTAAAGCAGGTTTCCGGCAAAACGGCCGCCTGAATCTCGTCCAGACCGTCCGGAATCGGAAGACACACGCCGTTGTCCGCGAGACAGTACTCGGCATAGCCGCCGCCGTGGACCAGGGCGCAAACCCGGTCGCCGACGGCGAAACCGGAGTCACCGCAGTCGCCGTCAACGATCGTGCCTGCCACTTCCAGGCCCGGCAGATCGGAGGCTCCCGGCGGCGGCGGATAGGCACCCATGCGCTGAAACACGTCGGGCCGGTTCACGCCGGCAGCGGCGACCCGAATCAGCACCTGAGCCGGTCCGGGAGTCGGGCGCGGTCGCTCGCAGGCCTTCAGCACCTCCGGCCCACCCGGTTCGCTGATCTCGATCGCCTTCATGGTCTGGCTCATTACTTTACGTGCTCCTCTGCGGGGACAGGACATATTCGTGTCATGCACGGAGTCCAGACTCTACCGGTTCTACTCGCCGGACCCTCCAAACGTGTCGGAATCGCCGCGCTCCATCGTCTCATTGCTGATCGAGGTTCGTCCGATCTCGCCGGTCACGAGCATCGCCGAGGCCGCCGACCTGCTGCTGGGCAATGAATACGATCGCCTGCTGTGCCTGCCAATCGTGTCCAACGGCACGGTGGTCGGTGTACTCAGCCGCAATCAGTTGAACCAGATTTTCATGCATCGCTACGGTCGCGAATTGTACGGCCGCCGAACTGTCTCCAGCGTGATGAATCGCGAACCGCTGATCGTGAGAATCGACGATTCGCTCGAAGACGCCGCGGCCTATGTCGGCGCGCGTCTGCAATCGCCGATCACTGAGGACTTCGTGATCGTGCGCGATCAACGCTACCTCGGCGTCGGACTGGTGCTGGATCTGCTCTCGGCGATCCAGAAACAGCTGGTCGACAGCCGCAGCGACGTCTCGCGCGCCTACGACAGCCTCAAGGCCTCGCAGGCCGCGCTGGTTCAGTCCGAAAAGATGGCCTCGCTCGGTCAGATGGTGGCCGGCGTTGCGCACGAGATCAACACGCCACTGGGCTATGTGCGCAACAACGTGGAAATGTTCGCGCTGACGCTGGACGCGCTTGCCGAAACCATCGAGCACAGCGAGAGCCTGCTGCAACTGCTGCGCGAAGGCAGCGCCGACGAAGCCGAATTTGCACAGCGCCTGGGCGCGGCCACCGAATCGCTTGCGGGCATCCGCGAAAGCGTCTTGATCGACGACACCCGCGAACTGCTGACGGACACCCTGTTCGGAGCCGACTCGATCCGCGACCTGGTGCTGGGGCTGCGCGACTTCTCGCGTCTCGATCAGGCGCCCGTGGACGCCGTCGATCTGCATGCCTGCATCGAACAGGCGCTGACCATCGCCAACAACGCGATCAAGAGCCGGGTACAGGTGATCCGTCGCTTCGGCACGCTGCCGACGGTGAGCTGCTCGCCTTCGCAGATCAATCAGGTACTGCTCAATCTCATCGTCAATGCGTCACAGGCGATCGAGCATGACCAGGGCAAGCTGCTGATCAAGACCTCCGACGAAGACGGCTGGGCACGAATCTCGATCCAGGACAACGGCAAGGGCATTGCGCCGGAGCACCTGAAGCGCATCTTCGACCCGTTCTTCACCACCAAGCCCGTGGGCGAAGGCACCGGCCTGGGGCTGTCGATCTGCTACCAGATCGTGCAGGCCCACGGCGGCCGCATCGACGTGGTGTCCGAACCCGGGCGCGGTACGCGCTTCGTGATAAGCCTGCCGCAATCGCAGCCAGGCCAGTCGGCTCAGGCCGCATGAATACCCTGACCACCAAACCGACGGTACTGCTGGTCGACGACGAAGAACGCATCCTGCGTTCGCTGTCGATGCTGTTCCGGCTTCAGTTCAAGATCCACGCCACGACCAACCCGCAGCAGGCCATCGCCATCGCACGCAGCGAGCCGGTGCACGTCGTGGTCTCGGACCAGCGCATGCCGCAGATGCTCGGCGCCGATCTGCTGCGCGAGATTCGAGCCGTCTCGCCAAACAGCATGCGGCTGCTGCTGACCGGATATTCCGAGTATGAGGCCGTGGTGGCGAGCATCAACGAAGGCGAAGTGTTTCGCTTCATCGCCAAACCGTGGGATGCGGTCGAATTGCGCAGCAGCGTGCTTCAAGCGGCCGAGATCGCGATGAATCTGAGCGAGCAGGCCGCCGTCGAACCAGCCCGAGCGATGACCGCAGCGCCAGCGGGCGTGCTGGTCATCGACACCGACCCGGCGACCGAGCAGAGCGTGCGCGAGATCGTGGGTGCGTCGCGACCGGTCTACGGCGCCACCTCACTGGACGAGGGCTTCGAATGTCTAGCCCGGCACGATGTCGCGGTGCTGATCAGCGAACTGTTCGTCAACGGTGATGCCCTGACGGGCGCGCTGCAGATGCTCAAGGCCCAGCACCCCGAGGTGGTGACGCTGGTGCTGACCTCGTTTCGCGACGTATCCACGCTGGTCGGACTGATCAATGGCGCCCAGGTCTACCGGTTTCTGCCGAAGCCGCTGCGCAAGGGACCGCTGTCGATGAGTTTGCAGTCCGCGCTGAATCACCGGCAGACGCTTCATGCGCAGCCGCGGCTGGCGCAACGCCACGCGGTCCAGATAACGCCTGGCGAAGGCGATCCAAGCATTGCCCGCAAGGTGATGAGCTATCTGTCGCGCCTGCGCGCACGCGGCCTGGGATCGTCCTAGGACCGCGACACGGCGGTTTCGGAACAAACCGTAGCCCGGAGAAGCGCAGCGGAATCCGGGAGCAAGGTTTCACAATGTCGCCCGGCGCCCGGACTTGGGATGACGGGCCTGGGTGGCAAGCTCCAGGGCGGCATTCATTTCTGGTCGGGGCTCATGGCTTTATGCTGAGCAGACAGCTGGCTGACAACACAGGGCGGCGCCAATGTCCCTCGATAGCAGACCCCAGTATCATCGGCATGCAGCAGCGGGTGCCGACCGAGCATTGATCGAGCTACGGCACAGTCCGTGGCCGCCGCGAGTCCGCGCTCAGGAGTCGAAGACATCCAAGACACGAACGAGGCGGACCGACTCACGCTTACTCGGCGCAAGCTGCTGGTCGCCGGCGCAGCTTCAGCGACAGCGGCCGCGGCGCCGCCCATCGGCATGAGCCAGAACGCTGCCCCGCCGCCCACCGCGACCACGTCGCTGCAGGTCAACGGCAAGACCCGGAAACTGGTGCTCGATACGCGCACGACCCTGCTCGACGCCTTGCGCGAGCAGCTGCGGCTGACCGGCACCAAGAAGGGCTGCGACCATGGGCAATGCGGCGCCTGTACCGTGCTCGTCGACGGACGGCGCATCAACGCCTGCCTGACGCTGGCGGTCATGCACGAGGGCGCCAGCATCACCACGATCGAGGGGCTCGGCACCCCGGGCGCGCTGCATCCGATGCAGGCCGCGTTCGTCCGGCACGACGGCTATCAATGCGGATACTGCACGCCGGGCCAGATCTGTTCGGCCGTGGCGGTGCTCGAGGAAATCAGAGACGGCATTCCGAGTCATGTCAGCCCGGACCTGAACGCCGCGCCGCGCCTCAGCCTCGACGAGGTCCGCGAGCGGATGAGCGGCAACCTCTGCCGCTGCGGCGCCTATTCCAACATCATCGAGGCGATTTTCGACGTGGCCGGGGAATCGGCATGAAGGCGTTTACCTACGAACGCGCGAACACGCCGGCCGAAGCCGCCGCGGCGGCCGCGCGCACGCCCGGCGCCAGCTTCATCGCGGGCGGCACCAATTTGCTCGACCTGATGAAACTGGAGATCGAAGCGCCCACGCATTTGATCGACATCAATCCGCTGGGGCTGGACCGCATCGAGCCGAGCGAGGATGGCGGCCTGCGTATCGGGGCGCTGGTCCGCAACACCGATCTGGCGGCCGATACGCGTGTGCGCCGGGACTACGCAGTGCTGTCGCGCGCGCTGCTGGCGGGCGCCTCCGGGCAGCTGCGCAACAAGGCGACCACTGCCGGAAATCTGCTGCAGCGTACGCGCTGCCCGTACTTCTACGATCCGAATCAGGCGTGCAACAAGCGCCTGCCCGGCAGCGGCTGTTCGGCCATCGGCGGCGTCAGCCGGCAGCTGGGCGTGATCGGCGGCAGCGAGGCCTGCATCGCCACGCATCCCAGCGACATGGCGGTGGCCATGCGCGTGCTCGATGCCCGCGTGGAAACCGTGAAGCCGGACGGCAGTCGCCGCGACATTCCGATCGCGGACCTGCATCGCCTGCCCGGACAGACGCCGCATATCGAAAACACGCTGGAACGCGGCGAGTTGATCACGGCCGTGACGCTACCCAGGCCTCTCGGCGGCGTTCAGCTCTACCGCAAGGTCCGGGATCGTTCGTCGTATGCCTTCGCGCTGGTCTCGGTCGCGGCGGTGGTGCAGCGCGACGGCAGCGGCCGCGTCGCCCTGGGCGGGGTGGCGGCCAAACCCTGGCGTGTCGAGGCGGCGGAAGCGGAAATGCCGCAAGGCGCCAAAGCGGTGGCGGCACGGCTCATGAACGGCGCGACACCCACACCGCAAAGCCGGTTCAAACTGACCCTGGTCGAACGCACGCTCGGCGCCGTGATGGCGCAGGCGAGGTCGGCATGAAGTTCGAGACGCCCGCCACCACCAATCCGATCGACCGGCTCAAGCTCATCGGCAAGCCTACCGACCGGATCGACGGTCCGGCCAAGACCACCGGCACCGCGCCTTACGCCTACGAGCATCACGATGCCGTGCCGCATCAGGCGTACGGCTACGTCGTCGGCGCGGCGATCGCCAAAGGTCGAATCAAGTCCATGGATACGTCCCGTGCCCTGGCTGCATCCGGCGTGCTGGCGGTGGTGACCTCCGCCAATGCCGGCGATCTCGGCAAGGGCCGCTTCAATACCGCAAGACTGCTAGCCGGCCCAGACGTCCAGCATTACCACCAGGCGATCGCGCTGGTGGTGGCCGAAACCTTCGAGCAGGCGCGGTCCGCCGCCCAGTTGCTGGACGTGTCCTACACCCGCGATCAGGGCGTGTTCGATCTGGCCGCGGCACGGGATACCGCCGTGCCGTCCGACGAACAGCAGGACGTCGCGGTCGGCGACTTCGCGAGCGCCTTGGCCGCATCGGCGGTCCGGTTCGATGAAAGCTACACGACCCCGGATCACAGCCACGCGATGATGGAACCGCACGCGACGATCGCGGCCTGGGAGGGCGAGAAGCTGACGCTCTGGACCTCGAACCAGATGATCAACTGGAGCCGGGGCGATGTCGCCAGGACACTGGGTCTGTCCAAAGACAATGTCCGCCTGATTTCGCCCTATATCGGCGGCGGCTTCGGTGGCAAGCTTTTCATCCGTGCCGACCTCATTCTTGCCGCGCTGGGCGCGCGCGCCGCGAAACGGACGGTCAAACTCAGCCTCACGCGTCCGCTGATCTTCAACAACACCACGCATCGGCCGGCGACCATTCAACGCATCCGGATCGGCGCCGGCCACGACGGCAGGATCACCGCCATCGGCCACGAATGCTGGTCCGGCAACCTTCCGGGGGGCGACATCGAGAATGCGATCCAACAGACACGGCGGCTCTACGCCGGCGCCCATCGCATGATGGCGGCACGCTTGGCCACGCTGGATCTTCCGGAGGGCAACGCGATGCGTGCCCCGGGCGAAGCGCCGGGACTGATGGCCCTGGAAATCGCCATGGACGAGATGGCCGAAAGGCTCGGGCTGGACCCGATCGAATTCCGCGTGCTCAACGACACCCAGGTCGATCCTGAAAACCCGCAGCGTCCCTTCTCCCAGCGCCAGCTCATTGCCTGTCTGCGCAACGGCGCCGAGCGCTTTGGCTGGAACCGGCGACAGCGCAAACCCGCCAGCGTCCGGGACGGTGGCTGGCTCATCGGCATGGGCGTCGCCGCCGCATTCCGCAACAATCTGCTGACGAAATCCGGCGCGCGCGTGCGCCTCGGGGGCGACGGCATGGTGACGGTCGAAACCGACATGACCGACATCGGCACCGGTTCGTACACGATCATCGCGCAGACCGCCGCCGAGACCCTGGGGCTGCCGCTCGACCGGATCAAGGTGCGCCTCGGCGATTCGGACTTTCCGGTATCGGCCGGCTCCGGCGGTCAATGGGGCGCGAACAACTCCACGTCCGGCGTCTACGCCGCCTGCATGAAACTGCGGGAAACGGTGGCCCGGACTTTGGGGTTCGATCCGACCGAAACCGATTTCAGCGACGGGCGGGTGCGTGCGGGAAACCGGGACGCGGCGCTCGCGGACGCCGCCCGCGACGGCGAACTCGTGGCCGAGGACCGCATCGAGTACGGCGACCTCGACGAGCAGTATCAGCAGTCCACCTTCGGCGCGCACTTCGTTGAAGTCGCGGTCGACGCCATGACCTCGGAAATCCGCATCCGCCGCATGCTCGCCGTCTGCGCCGCCGGGCGCATCCTGAATCCCAAGGCCGCCCGTAGCCAGGTCATCGGCGCCATGACCATGGGTGCCGGCGCTGCCCTGATGGAGGAGTTGGCCATCGACAAGCGATTCGGCTACTTCGTCAATCATGATCTCGCGGGCTACGAAGTGCCGGTGCACGCGGACATCCCGCATCAGGACGTCATATTCCTCGACGAGGTCGACCCGATTTCGTCCCCGATGAAAGCCAAGGGTGTCGGAGAACTGGGAATCTGCGGCGTCGCCGCCGCGGTCGCCAACGCCATCTACAACGCCACCGGCGTCCGCGTCCGCGACTACCCGATCACGCTCGACAAACTGATCGACCGGCTGCCGGACAGCGTGTAAGCGCAGCTAGCACGCTGTTTCAATAATAGATTTACATCACTGCTGTCCGGTAAACTGTCACCGTAACCACGTAACCCCGCTCGCTCCCTACGGCAGCATCGGTGCGGCGGGCGCTGCCCGATTCACTGCGCTTCGCGCACCGCCTTGAACTCCGAGCCTTCCTTCCAGGTCGGAATGTCCTCGCTGTCGGCCACATGCTGGCCGATCTCGAACAGCAGTTGCTGATCGGCGACCATGCCGGACAGGTCCCAATCCGGCTTCACTTCGTCGGAGACGGAGTGGTAGTCATTGGCGGTGTATTCCTTCATCTTCTGCTCGCCGTAGCCCTTGGGTTTGCCGATCACGTCCACGCCGCCGTCCGCGTACAGCGCGGGAATGCCGACCTTGGCGAACTCGAACTGGTCGGATCGGTAGTAGAAGCCCTTCTCGGGCGCGGTGTCGGGCACGATCTCGCGCTCGTGTGAGGCCGCGATCTCCTCGGCGATGTCCTCCAGGCTGTTCTGTCCGTAGCCGATGATCTGCACGTCGCGGGTTGCGCCGAAGGGATTCATCGCGTCCATGTTGAGCATCGCCACGGTGTCCGCAACCGGATACAGCGGGTTCTGCGCGTAGTGCTTGGAGCCGAGCAGCCCCTGTTCCTCGGCGGTCACGGCCAGAAACAGAATCGAGCGCTTCGGGGCTTGCGGCAGGGCCTTGTAGGCTTGCGCGATTTCCAGCAGGCCGGCGGTGCCGGAGGCGTTGTCGACGGCGCCGTTGAAGATCTGGTCGCCTTCCAGGTCCGGGTTGCGGCCCAGGTGATCCCAATGGCCGCTGTAGACCACGTACTGGTTCTTGAGCGTGGCGTCACTGCCTTCGATACGGGCGATCACGTTCTGTGAGTCGACTTCACGGACCGTATTGTCGATGCGCGCGGTGACGGTGGCCGAGTCCAGCGGCACCGGCTTGAAGTCGCGGCTCACGGCCTGTTTCTTCAGTGCGTCGAAGTCCTGACCGGCCGCCGAGAACAGCTCGTGGGCGCGGTCCAGCGTGATCCAGCCCTGCACCGGCACGCGGTCCATGTTCTTGTTGCTGGCGGCGAGTTCGAACTGCTCGCCGGTCCAGCTGTGTTCGACCACGCTCCAGGGATAGCTGGCCGGTTCGGTCTCGTGGACGATGATCACGGCGGCGGCGCCGAGCTTGGAAGCGATGTCGTATTTGTAGGTCCAGCGACCGTAGTAGGTCATGGCCTGGCCGCCGAACACCTCCGAATCCAGTTCACCGTCCTCGCCGCTGACCGGCGGATCGTTGATCAGCATGACCAGGGCCTTGCCCTTGGGATCGATGCCCTTGTAGTCGTTCCAGTCGTATTCCGGTGCCTGCACGCCGTAGCCGACGAACACCAGCGGCACCTCCTCGACCGAAACCTCATCGGTGAACTGCGCGGTGGTGGCCACGAAATCGCTGCCACGCTGCATTTCGATCGGTTTGTCGCCGACCGTGAACTGCATCGTCGGCTGACCGGTGATGCCGACCAGGGGCACCGCCTGGGTGTAGCTGCCGTCGGGGTTGCCGGGCGCCAGCCCCAATCTCTTGAACTGTTCGACGAGGTAGGCCACCGTTTTCTCGCCGCCGGGCGTGCCGGGCAGGCGGCCTTCGAACTCGTCCGAGGACAGCTGCTTGATGTACTTGAGCAGGTCGTCCGTATCGATCTGCGATTCGGCGTCGTTCGCGACCGCCATCACCGGTGCCTCGGCCGGTTCGGTCTGGCTGACGGATTCGCCCCCGTCGCTGGAGTGCTCGCAGGCGGTGAGGCTCAGCAGCGTCAACAGTGCCACGCCAGTGTAGGTTTTGGTCGTCATGGTCATTCTCCGGTCCAGCGTTTGATCCAGGCTTCGACGGCGCGATGCCATTGCACGCTGTTGTGGGGCTTGAGCACCCAATGGTTTTCGTCGGGGTAATACAGGAACTGGCTCGGGATGTTCTGGCGCTGCAGGGCGGTGAAGGCCGACAACCCCTGTTCCAGCGGCACGCGGTAGTCGAGCCCGCCCTGAATCACCATCATCGGTGTCTTCCAGCGCTCGACCCGCGTCGCCGGATTGAAGCGCTCGTAGGCGTCCGGCTTTTCGTAGTAGGGGCCGCCGTTTTCCCATTCCGGGAACCACAGCTCCTCGGTGCTGTAGTACATCGAGCGCGCATCGAATACGCCGTCGTGGTTGACCAGGCACCGGAAGGCGTCCGGCCATTGGCCGGCGATCCAGTTGATCATGTAACCGCCGTAGGACGCGCCCAGGGCGCAGGCCTTGTCGCCGTCGAGAAAGGAATATTCCTGCAGTGCGTAGGCCCAGCCCTTCTGCAGGTCGGCCAGCGGCTTGCCGCCCCAGTCGCGCGAGATGGCGTCGGTGAAGGCCTGGCCGTAGCCGGTGGAGCCGTGGAAGTCGATGAATACCACCGCGAAGCCGGCGCCAGCGTAGGTCTGCGGATTCCAGCGATAGTGGAAGTGATTGCCCATGCTGCCCTGCGGGCCGCCGTGGATGATGAAGGCCACCGGGTACTTCCGGCCTTTTTTGTAGCCCGCTGGCTTGACCACGTAGCCGTGGACTTCGTCGTCGTTCCAGCCCTTGAACGAGAACTGCTCGTAGTCACCGAACTCGATGTCCGCCAGGCGTTCGGCGTTGAGCTTGGTGATGGGCTTGGGTTTGCCGGAACCGCTGATGCGGTAGACCTGCGCCGGCGAGTCGAGATTGTCCATCGTCAGCACGATTTGCCCGGTGCCCACGTCGAAATTGCCGACCGAACCATCCTTGCTCAGGGCGCTGACGCGCTGGCTGGCGACGCCGATCGCAAACAATCGATGCTGGCCGAGATCGTCGGCCGTGGTGTAGAGCGTCTTGCCGTCCGGCGAAACCTGTAGCGCGCCGGCCGAACGATCCCAGGTGGCGCCGATTTCCCGCGTGGAGCCCTTGTCCAGATCCAGGGCCACGATGCCGTAGCGGTCGGCCTCGAAACCGGGGCGCTTCATGGCACGGTAGTACAGGGTTTTGCCGTCCGGCGAGTACAGCGGGCCGGCATCCCAGGCCTGGTTCATGGCCGTGTGGTTGCTTGGCGCGGCGCTGCCGTCGACTGCGACCGTGTAGATATCGAAGTTGGTGGACCAGGGCTCGCCCTGCTTGAGCCGGGCCGAAAACGCCAGGGTCCGCGAATCCGGCGAGAACGCCGGTTCGGTGATGTCGGCGTCGAGCGTGGAGGACAGCGCGACGGGTTCGCCAAGGCCGTCGTCCTTGAGTGTGGCCGAGAACAGCTGGGTATTGCGGCCGTCTTCCCAGGTATCCCAGTGACGCACGAAGATGCGCTGATACATCACGCCGCTGACGGGGTCCTCGTCGGCGGACTTGATGCGCGCGGCGGTGCAGGCGAGGTTCGTGCAGTCCGCAAACACATCGATCAACAAAGCGAGCTGCTTGCCGTCCGGCGCGATCAGGAAGCTGCCGATGTCGACCGGCAATTCACTGAGCGTTTCGGCATCCTCGCCAGGAACCACGCGCCACAGTTGCTGCGAGCCGTCCTTTGCCGCGAGGAAATAAACGGCGCTGCCATCGGGCGCCCACTGCGCGTCATGCGCACCGAGGCTGGCCGGCGTGATGCGTTGCGGTGTGGCCTTGCCGTTTGCGAGTGACAGCGTCCACAGGCTGTTGAGCCCCTTGTCGGCATCGAAGTCGGTTTCGCGCAGCTGGTAGACCAGCGACTCGCCGTCGGGCGCCAGCTGGGGGCTGCTGACACGATCGAAGCGAACCTGATCGTCAATCGAATAGGGATGGGTCGCCGCCGTGGCGATTGAGGCGGTGAGGCTCAGCGCGGCAGCCGAAACAATGCGCAGCATGGGGATTCCGGGTATTGGGGCTTCGCGGATGGTACGCGCCGAATCCGGGCCTGCAAAACCGAAGCTTGGGTAAAAGCGGTACGGCGGCGTGCGCTCGGTATACTCCGGGCAAAGTTATTGCTTGCCGGGGATTCATGTCGACGTCCATTGCTGCCGCATCACGCGGCCAAACGTTTTTGGGTCATCCCATCGGGCTCTATATCTGCTTCGGCACGGAGCTGTGGGAACGCTTCTCGTTCTACGGGATGAAGTACCTGCTGGTGCTCTATCTCACCAAGTACCATCTGTTCACCGACAAGGACGGGCTCGACGTGCTCGGCGCCTATGCCGGCCTGGCCTACGCCGCGCCGGTACTCGGCGGCATGCTCGCCGACCGCTACCTGGGCATGCGCAAGGCCGTGACCTTCGGTGGCCTGCTGCTGGTGCTGGGGCATCTGGGCCTCGCCATCGAAGGCACCCAGGCCTACATCGAGAACGGTACCGTCATCCGTGATACCGGCGCCTTGCAGATGTTCTATTTCTCGCTGGCATTGGTGATTACCGGTGTCGGCTTTCTCAAACCGAACATCTCCACCATCGTCGGTCAGCTCTATGAACAGGGCGATTCGCGGCGCGATGCCGGTTTCACCATCTTCTACATGGGCATCAACATCGGTTCGTTCTCGGCGACGCTGCTGTGCGGCTGGCTGGGTGAAACCTATGGCTGGCGCTACGGCTTCGGCGCTGCCGGCATCGGCATGCTGTTCGGACTGGTGTGGTTCCTGTGGGGCCAGCGCTATCTGCACGGTGCCGCCGAGCCGCACGACCCCGAGAAGCTGCGGGCCAAGGTGTTCGGCTTCATGTCGCGCGAATGGCTGATCTATGCCGGCTCGATCGCCGCGCTGTTCGTGATCTGGCGCTTGGTGCAGTTCAATCCGGTGGTGCATACCGCGCTGAACCTGCTGGCGCTGGGCTTCCTGGTCTGGTTTACCTGGTTCGTGACGATGCGCTGCGATGCACAGCAACGCAGCCGCATGATCGTGCTGGCGGTGCTGACGATCTCCACCGTGGTGTTCTGGGCCTTGTTCGAGCAGTCCTCGGCATCGATGACCCTGTACGCGGATCGGGTGCTTGATCGGGAGGCATTCGGGTTCACCTTCACGGCGGTGCAGATTGGCTCGCTCAACGCCTTCTTCATTTTCACTGTGGCACCTTTCTTCGCGATTTTGTGGCAATACCTCGGCAAGCGCGGCTGGGAGCCGAGTACGCCGGTGAAGTTCGCGCTGGGCATCGCCCAGGCTGGCCTGGGATTCGGCATGCTGGTCTACGGCGCGCAGCATCCGGACGAACTCGGCAAGGTCGCGTTGATCTGGATGGTGTTGGCCTATTTCTTCCACACCACCGGCGAGCTGTGCCTGTCACCGGTCGGTTTGTCGGCTGTGACCAAGCTGGCCGTGCCCTCGGTGGTCGGCGTGATGATGGGCGCCTGGTTCCTGGCCACGGCCTACGCGGAATTCATGGCCGCGCTGATCTCCAAGCTCGCCTCGGTGGATACCACCGCGGGTGCGGTCGCCGACATCGGTGTGGCGCTGGCGACCTATACCGAGTTGTTCGGCAAGCTGTTCTGGATTGGAATCGGTACCGGAGCGGTGCTGCTGGCGCTGTCGCCGCTGTTGCGCAAGGGCATGCGCGGCATCCACTGAGCATTGGCCGGTTCGGTCAAGGCCCGTCCGCGCAACAGCGCGGACGGGCTTTTTTCATGCAGTGGCGCCGGTGGCTCTGGCTGGAACCGGCGGAACGGGGTACGGTCGAAGCCCCCGTTTTGGCGGAGTTGCGCATGAACATCTCCAGACCCTCCGAACGCTTCGTTACTCATGAAGTGACCAACCAGGCGCCGCCGCTGAGCGGCTTCAATGCCTATGTCAGTGATCCGGCCCTTCGCGATGCAGTGCATCGCGAAGGCGGCGGCTGGGCCGAGAGTCAACTGCAGGCCTTCGGCGAACTTGCCGGCGGCGAACTGCTCGATCTCGGTTTCGAGGCCAATCATCACAAGCCGGAACTGGTGCTCTACGATCGTTACGGGCACCGTCTCGATACGGTCGAGTTCCATCCGGCGTATCACCGCATCATGGAATTGGCGGTGGCCCACGGCGTGCCGGGGTTCGCCTGGAAGCACGCGGGCCAGCACGGCGCCCACGTGGCGCGCGCGGCGCTGGCATTGCTGCACGCGCAGGCCGAGCAGGGCACCGGTTGTCCGCTGACGATGACCTATGCCAGCGTGCCGGCCCTGCTTCACGCTGGCGATTTCGGCCGGCAGTGGGTGTCGAAAATCGCTGACGGGCAATACGATCCGCGCCCGCTGCCGGGCCTGAGCAAGAACGGCGTGCAGATCGGCATGGGCATGACCGAGAAGCAGGGCGGCTCCGATGTTCGCAGCAACACCACGCGCGCGTATGAGCTGGGCGACGCTCAGTTCGAGATCGTCGGCCACAAATGGTTCTTTTCGGCGCCGGCCTGCGATGCGCATCTGGTGCTGGCGCAGGAGGACGCGGGAATCTCCTGCTTCCTGCTGCCCCGTTATCTGGACGACGGCTCCAGGAATCGCGTGCGCATCCAGCGCCTCAAGGACAAGCTCGGCGACTGGAGCAATGCCTCCAGCGAGGTCGAGTTCCACGGGGCGGTGGCGAGTCGTGTGGGTGAGCCGGGGCGTGGGGTCGCGACGATACTGGAGATGGTGGCGCTGACGCGGCTGGACTGCATGATGGGCTCGTCCGCCGTGATGCGGCAGGCCCTGCAGCACGCGGTACATCACGCCCGCTATCGTCAGACCTTCGGCAAGACCCTGGTCGAACATGCGCTGATGCGGAACGTGCTGGCCGATCTGGCGCTGGAGTCCGAGGCGGCCACTGCGCTGACGATGCGCGTGGCGCGTGCCGTGGACGCCAGCGCCCGCGACCCGCGGGAAGCCGCATTCGCGCGAATCGCCACGGCGATCGGCAAGTACTGGATCTGCAAACGCTGCGCGCCGTTCGTCAACGAGGCCCAGGAATGCCTCGGCGGCCAGGGCTATGTCGAGGAATCGATCCTGCCGCGCCTGTACCGGCAGGCGCCGCTGAACTCGATCTGGGAGGGTAGCGGCAACATCCAGTGTCTGGACGTGTTGCGCGCGCTCAATCGCGAACCGGCAACGGCCGAGGCGCTGATGGCCGAGCTGGAATCGGCACGCGGTGGTCATCCGGCGCTGGACCGCGAGATCGGCGCGCTGCGCGAGGAACTGGCCGACAAGGACAACATCGAGCCGCGCGCACGCTACCTGACCGAGCGCGCGGCGCTGGCGATTCAGGCGGCAGTGCTGATCCGAGGCGGCAATCGTGTGGTTTCCGATGCCTTCTGCGAATCGCGGTTGGGTGGGCAGCGCGGCCAGGCCTTCGGCACGCTGTCGCCGCTGGCGCCGATGCAGACCTTGATCGAGCGCAGCTTCGTCCCCAACTAGCTTGTGCACTGACCGACTCGGATAAACTGCGCTGATGAACAAACCCAAGACCGACCTCCGCATGCTCAACGACGATCCGGAATCCGAAAACGAGAAGAAGGCCCCGCGCACGCCTGCGCTCGAGGAACGCCTGTTCAAGGCGCGCACGATCCTGATCTATGGCGGTATCGACCAGAAGCTCGCCGAAACGGTGACCGCACGCTTGCTGGCCTTGCAGTCCGAAAGCGACGAGCCGATCACGATCTTCATCAACAGCCAGGGCGGCCACGTCGAGTCCGGCGATACGATCTACGACATGATCAAGTTCGTGAAGCCAGAGGTCCGGATCGTGGGCACCGGTTGGGTTGCCAGCGCCGGCGCCCTGATCTATGCCGCGGCCAAGGCGGAAAACCGCCTGAGCCTGCCAAATACGCGCTTCCTGCTGCATCAGCCCTCGGGCGGCGGCACGGGCACGGCGTCGGACATCGCGATCCAGGCCAAGGAAATCATCCGCATGCGTCGCCGGCTCAACGAGATTTTCTCGATCGAGACGGGGCAGCCGATCGAGCGCATCGAGAAGGACACCGATCGCGACTATTGGATGTCCGCGGCGGAAGCCAAGGATTACGGTCTGGTCGGTCGTATCGTCCAGAGCGCAGCCGAAATCGGATGAAGTCCTGTCGACCGAGCGGTGCCGGTATTCGAACGCGCTGACGGGTGTCGGGGGCCGTGAGCGAAACCGGACCCCCGGCGATGCTGTCGCGAGCCGCATTCCTGGATGTGGTGCGTGATGCGCCGCTGGTGTCGATCGATCTGATCGTGCGTGATGCCGCGGGGCGGGTGTTGCTCGGCTTGCGCCGCAACGAGCCGGCGCGCGACTTCTGGTTTGTTCCTGGCGGGCGCGTGCTCAAGAATGAGCCGCTTGAGGCGGCCTTCGGCCGTCTGACCGCAAGCGAGCTTGGCCGGGCGAAGCAGCGCAGCGATGCGCGTTTTCTCGGCGTCTACGAGCACGTTTACGACAACAATGCCGGTGAACGCCCGGGCTTCGGAACACACTACGTCGTGCTCGGCTACGAACTGCGCCTGGAGGCCGGGCTGGAACTGCCGCCGGAACAGCACAGCGACTATCGCTGGTGTGGGGTCGCGGCGCTGCTGAGCGATGACCGCGTGCACGCGAACACCAAGGCGTATTTCGTGGACTGAGGCCTGTTTTGGTATCCCCGAGGTCAGTGCAATCAATCGCGAAGGGATGGTGCTGAGAGACAAGGCGCGAGGCGGAGGCATGGCCATCGCTATGGTGACGACGAGCAACGCCGTATCGCAGCGCCAGACCGAGCGAGAATTGATACTTGTCTCTGGGGCACCACTCTAGCCGCCGCCACGCAGGGCGGGATAGGTTCAGGCTTCCGGATTACCGCGCGGGTCGGGCCAGACGAAGCGCACGCGGGTACCGGGTCGGGCGTCACGGAACTTGACGATGCCGCCGTGCGCGGCGGCGATGCGCTGCACGATGTGCAGTCCGTATCCGTGGCGCCGCTCTTCGGACAGGTTCGGGCGTCGACCGAGTTGTTCCTGCGCGGTCGGCGGCAGCCCCTCGCCATGGTCGCGAACGCTCAGCTCGATGGTATTGCCGCGCCGCCGGCAGGACAGCTGGATCGGTGGCCGACCGTGGCGTACGGCGTTGTCGAGCAGATTGTGCAGTAAGCGTTGCAGCGCCTGCGGACGGCATTGCGCGTCGAGGTGCTGTGCCACTTCCACCTCGATCCGCATCTGCGCGCGGTAGCGTTGCGCCGCCTCGCGGACCAGCACGGCGAGATCGGTGTGCGCGAACGGTTCTTCGCGCCCGTCCCGTACATATTCCATGAAACGGTCGAGTATCGCGTTGATTTCGCCGATGTCCTGTTCGATCGCGAGATGCGTGTCCTCGTCGCCTTTCAGCAGATCGACCGATAGCTGCATGCGAGCCAGCGGCGTGCGCAGGTCGTGCGAAATGCTCGCCAGCATCAGTTTGCGTTCCTGCAGATCGTCGCGCAGCCTGCGGTCGGCGTCGCCCAGGGCTGCGGCCAGCTGGCGGACCTCGCGCGGCCCTTCCTCGCGGGCCGGAGGCAGGGGTTTGCCCTCCGCCAGCGTGCGGGTCGCGGCGGCGAGACGTTGCAGAGGACGGTTGATCTGCCCGGCCAGCCACCACGACGCGACGATGATCGCGGCGGCCACCGCGGCAAACCAGATCAGAATCAGCAGGCGTACGTTGCCGGGATCGTAGGCCAGGGGCAGCGCCAGCCAGTCGCCGCCGATGTCGGGGGTGGGGCCGATCCAGAACACCACGCGTTGCTCGCCGTCGCGGCGGACCTCCACCGGCACCCCGAGCCGTTCCGAGGCCCGACGCGCGACGCTGCGCGCGGTGATCCGTATCGGTGACAGCGGCGTGCCCAGGCTCGGCGGCTCGCGGCTCAGTTCCAGCCCGGAACCCTTGAGGATTTCGCGTGCCTGTTCGTCGGAATCGGCGGTCGCGTAGATGTACTGCGCCAGTCGGTACTGCGCCTGGACGAGATCGCCAACGCTGTCGAACTGGACGCCGGCGATGAACACCCAGGCCAGCGTGATCGCGCTGCCGATCGTCACCACTACGGCCGAAGCGACCGCGAAGAAGGTCTGCTGATGTGCGCTGGGCGCGGTCAGGATGGACGATCCGGATCCCGAGCCTGGCCCCGCCATCCGTGGCGGTGCGGTTTCAGCCATCCGCGACGAAGACGTAGCCGAAGCCCCAGACGGTCTGGATGTAGCGCGGCTGGGAATTGTCGTCTGTCAGGAGTTTGCGCAGGCGCGACACGCGGACGTCGATCGCCCGGTCTTCGGGCAGGTATTCGCGCCCGGTGGCCAGCACGTAGAGACGGTCGCGCGACAGTGGTTGCCCGGCGTGACGGATCAGGGCGGACAGCAGCGCGAAGTCGCCGGTGGTCAGCGGGATGCGGGTATCCGCGTCGCGCGTCAGGCTGCGCCGTTCGAAATCCAGGATGAACGGACCGAAGCGGTACTGGCCCAGTTGCGGTTCCGGCGCGCCCGGCGGGGTCGAGCGTGTACGCCGCAGTATCGCCTTGACGCGCGCCACCAGTTCGCGTGCGTTGCAGGGCTTGGGCAGGTAGTCGTCGGCGCCGACTTCGAGCCCGAGGATGCGGTCCACGTCGTCGCCCTTGGCCGTGAGCATCAGCACCGGCACGTCGTTGCCTTCGGCGCGCAGGCGCGAACACACACGCAGCCCGTCGTCGTCCGGCAGCATCAGGTCGAGCACGATCAGGTCCTGATGCTCGCGTTCCAACCAACGCTGCATCTGGCGCGCATCCGGCACGCCGCGCGCATCCATGCCGGCGTCGTTGAGATGCCGGACGATCAGGGCGCGCAGACGATCGTCGTCGTCGACGACCAGTACGCGGCGGTTTCTTAGATCGGTTTCCATTGCTGTCTGGCCGATTCGGATCAGCCTGTTCTCCCCGGACCGGGTCTAGGCGCGTTCGTCATCAAGCCCAGGTTCAAGCGTACCCGCTTTTGCCAAGGGCATCGCGGACCGCAGACGCCATGCTCATACCGCATCCAACGCGAAGAACGCGCGCGCGTTGTCACGGGTCAGGCCAGCGAGCTGTGATGCTGTCTGCTGGCGCGCCTCGGCCACGGCCGCCAGCACCGCGGGCAGGAACGCCGGTTCATTGCGCCGGCCCGCCTGCTTGCGGACCTCGCGCGGCAGATTGCGCGGCATCAGATAGGGCGCATCGGTCTCGATCATCAGGCGGTCGTCCGCAATGCGCGGCACCGATTCGAGCAAATGAGCGCCGCGGCGCTCATCGCTGATCCAGCCGGTGATGCCGATGTGGCAGTCCAGCGCGAGGTAGTCGTCCAGAGCTTCGACACTGTCGGTAAAGCAATGCACACAAGCGGCCTTCAGCTGCGGGCGAAATTCACGCAGGATCGCCAGGAAGTCGGCATGTGCGTCGCGCTGATGCAGAAATACCGGCATGGCACAGTCGACCGCCAGCCGAAGCTGTTCCGAGAACGCCTGGCGCTGCGCCGGGCGCGGTGCGAGATCACGAAAATAGTCGAGCCCGCATTCGCCGAGGGCGACACAGCCCGGGTCCTGCGCCAGCGTCTGAAAATGGCTGCGCAGATCGGAATTCCAGTGCTCGGCGTGGTGGGGGTGCAGGCCGGCCGTGGCGTACAGGCGGCCCGGATGCCGGCGCGCGAGTTCGACCGCGTGCGTGGCACTGTCGCGGTCGCTGCCGGTGACGATGATGGCCTCCAGGCCCGCAGCCCAGGCGCGTTCCAGCACGGCGTCGAGATCGGCCTTGAAGCTTTCGTGCGAAAGATTGGCGCCGATGTCGATCAGCCCCACCGGTGCATCGTGCTCAGTAGGCATCGACACCCTCGGTTCGCGTCGCCGGCGCCAGGCAGTCGTGGCGCCACAGTACGCGTTGTTCGATCCGGGCCGTTTCGCCGGGCGGCGGAGTACGCTCCAGCATGTAGATCAGGCGCAGCGACAGCAGGCGCTGCTGCGGCCGGGCTTTGAGGTTCCAGTCGCGGCACAGGTAGCGCGCGTAGTGCCCGCGCTGGTCGGCGTATTCGCGCTGCCACAACCGTGTGCGATAGGTGCGCCAGCGGATCGGCGTGGCATGGGTCATCGCGATGTGGGCGGGCTTGTCGAAGCTCGGCGTCTGTCCCGGATGCAGCACGTCGACTTCGGAACCATCCACCAGGCGGCCGGGAACCACCATCCAGCCGTCGTCCCGGTACGGGCGCGGCGCGAACATGTTCCAGTTCTGATCGATGCGCAGCCAGTTGAACACCGGCTCGACCGGCCCGCCGACGAAGCGTGGCAGGGCCTGCACCGAGCTCAGGTTCCAGGCCAGGATTCCGAACAGGAAAATCGCGGCGATGATCTGCGAGGCGTGGCCGGGTACGAAGCGTACCGGGCGCTCGTGCAGCAGCCAGGCACTCGCTCGACCGACTGCTGCACGATGATTCGCAACGAAGTCATAGAGTCGGTTGCCGGGCGTCTGTAGCCAGGTCGCCGAGAGCAGATGCCCGAATGGGGCCAGCCACGGCGAGGCTTTCAGCAGCGCGGTAAAGGCACTGAACTTGAGGTGCGCGGTGTCGCTGTAGTCGATGACAACCCACGACCCATGTGCCTGCATCAGCGCGTCGGCGCGCGGGCTGTCCTGCGCCGGACGGATTTCGGCGCGCGGCAGCATCAGCAGTGCGCACAGCGCGCGACAGCTCTGGCGGCAGAACGCGCAGTCGTGATCGTAGTGGACACGCAGGCCGCGTCCGAGTTGCTGGCGAGTTCCCAGCCAGTCCCACAGCCCTCCGCCGATCAGCACCGTCAGCGAGCACAGACTCACGAACGGGAACAGACCCAGCGTCAGGCAGGCGAGGAAGCCGAGGTGCATCAGCGCCAGCAACAGCAGCGCGACGCCGCGTGTGATGCGGTTGAACCATGGACACAACACCAGCAGCGGTGCAGCCCATTCGAGGCCGTAGACACCGTAGCTCAGCGTGCGCATGAGCCCTGGGAAATCGCGCAGCCATTCGCCGATAGGCGTGACGTAGCGGTCGAGCTTGAGCGCGTAATAGACCGCATTGCCGTCCGGCCACCAGTCCGCGTCCGACTTGAGCCAGGCGGTGAAGAAGTACACCGACAGCACCTGCAGCAGCAGGCCGGCGCTGGCCCAGCTGCGATAGTGATTCGTTTCAGGCGGGGCGGCGTGCGTCAGCGCGGCATCCAGCGAGGCGCGCGCGCCGAGCGGCAGCAGCATGCCCCAGAACAGCAGGCAGCTCAGCAGATTGTCGGCGCCGATCAGGATCAGCGGGTTGCGGCTTTGCAGCGATACCAGCAGTACGAAGCTGATCACGGCGGCCAGGCGTGTGCGCCAACCGACTACCAGCGCCAGTGCCGCGGCCATCTGCGCGACGAACAAGGCGGCCTCGAAATACACCGAGCCGCTGGACAGGTGTAGCGAGAAACGCCAGGCGCCGGCGCTGGTCACGGCGACTTCGCGCGGGAACACGCCGAAATCGCTGTAGAACGCGCCGAGGTCGGCAAAGCGCTGCCACAGGTCCACGAACAGCAGCAGACCCAGCGCGATGCGGAACAGCGCCAGCGTCCTCAGATCGATTGCGAACAGATCGAGCAGGCGGTCCGGCAGGCGGATGGGCGAACGAACGGTCATGTTTCCCCGAGTATGGTCAGCCCCCACGAAAAAGGGGAGCGCGAACGCTCCCCCGTGTCACTGCAAGTGTGTCATCAACCGCCGAGGTCGCCCATCTGGCCGCTGCCGCCGTCCAGCCAGCGCTGGTATTCCGGATCGACGCGTTCACCGAGGCCGCGCACGTAGCCGCCGTCGCGGTATCCGCTACCGAGCAGTCCTCCGAGCAGCCCGCCGCCGTCACCGTCGTCTCCGTCATCGCCACCGCCGAGCAAGCCCCCGCCGTCACCGCCGAGCAGCCCACCGCCGGTGTCCTCGGCGGGTTCGGGCTCGTCGTCGTCATCGCCTTCGCTGATTTCATAGATCAGGTATCCAAAGCCGGCCGCCGCCACCGCAATCAACGCCCAGTCCGTCCATTGATATTCGGTGTCGTCGCCGTTGGCCCGGTTGCCGGGAATCGCCGCGCGGCGAACCATGGGAACGCCGTTGAAGCTGATCTGCTCCAGCCCCTGCGCCGTGAAGTCGGCCATTGCAAACGGCGTGCCGCCGAACGTGTCGGTCTGCCAGCGGTGGCTTCGTGCCTGATCGAAGCGAAAGCCGTAGTGCAGAGGGACGTCCCGGTTCGTGGTGGTGGTGCCACCGAATTCCATGCCGACATAGGCGCTGGCGCGCGATTCCGAGGAACGGTCCCAGGTGTCCGCCTGTGCCAAGCCGACCGTCGCCAGAGCGCCGACGGTGACTGCTGCTAGAGCGATCGAACGCATCCGTGCTCCCCCATCCAGTTTATTTGGGTGTGTCGTTACGCCATACACCGGTTCGAGTGCGGCGGTGCTGCACTGACTATATGGAGCTGCATGCGGGCTGACAAGCGCTGCACTATGCTCGCACCGGCGAATGTCGAAGGCGGGCTGGTCGATCATGTGCATGCAAGGGAATGCTCGGGGAAGGCTGCGCGCAGCCTTTGGGGCGGTCGGGGCGCTGATGAGGCTGGGGCTGACGCTTGCGGCACTGCTGCCGGCGCCGATTCTGGCGCAGGACGCGCGCGCTTATGTCAGCGATGAGCTGGCCGTGACCTTGCGTGCGGCGAAGGGGACCGATGCCACGGTGCTCGGGCTGGTGCACAGTGGTGAGGCGGTGACCGTGCTGGCGCAGGATACCGACAGCGGCTATGCCCGCGTGTCCACCGCGGACGGACGACGCGGTTGGTTGCTGTCGCGTTATCTCAGCGAGCAGCCGAGCGCGCGCCAGCAGATGGAATCGGTGCTGGCCGATCTTGAAACGGCGCGAGCCCGCATCCTTGAACTGGAGGCGCTGTCGGGGGTCGATGTCGAGGCGCTGCTGGAAGACAATGAGCGCCTGCGGCGCGAGCTTGAGAAAAGCGCCGCGGATGAGCAGTTGCGACAGCGCAAGTCCGAACTGGCGCGAGCGCAGCGCGATGCGCTGGTTGCCGGCGCCTTGGTGTTTGTCGTGGGTCTGGCCTTGGGCGCATGGGCGACGCGGCGACTGGCCAAGCCGCCCGCCGGCTGGCGAGAATTGTGATCCGTTTCGCCGCTGGCCGGCGAACCTACCACCATGCAGTGCTGAAACGACCCATTTCATGAACTCGAATTCCTTACCCTCTGTCGGCGAATCCAGGAACCTGAGCCTGCGCGCCGGAGGCGGAGCCGTTGAGGCAATCCTGTCGGCTCCCCGCAAGTCGCGCCAGCGCCCGGGCTTCGCCGTGGTCTGTCATCCGCACCCGCTGATGGGCGGTGCGATGTCGAACAAGGTGTCGTACATGCTGGCGTCCTCTGCGCAGCAGGCCGGGCTGTACGCGCTGCGTTTCAATTTCCGCGGCGTCGGCACCAGCGAGGGTGAACACGACAAGGGGTTTGGCGAGACCGATGACGCGATCGAGCTGTTCGAGTGGATGCAGGCGCAGATGCCCGATGCGCAGACGGTGATGGCCGGTTTCTCGTTCGGTGGCTATGTCGCGCTCGGCGCGGCCGCCCGGGTGAAGCCGGATGCGCTGGTGACGGTGGCGCCGCCGTTTCGCTATTTCGAGGATCGCGAGACGCCGCAGCCGGATTGTCCGTGGCTGCTGATCCACGGCACGGATGACGAGGTGGTGCCGTATGCGGAAACCGCAAGCAAGATCGAGACGCTGTCGCCCAGGCCGCGCCTGGTGACAGCGCAAGGCTGCGGGCACTTCTTCCATGGCCGGCTCGATGTGGTGCGCGATGCCGTCGTGCCGTTTCTGGATGAATTGCTGCAGGCCTAGCAGCCTGCCGGACTCAGTATGAATCTGCTGCGGCATGGCCGTTGCCCTCACCCAGCGCTCGCATTCGCGCGGGTCGGTCGGCATCACGCCGCGAGTGATTCACGCTAACAACTTCTGAGCTGCAAGGCGCTGCTCGAAGCCAGGCGTTCACATTCGGTTTGGTATGCTCGCCCGCAATAACCAAGGAGGGGAATCCCCATGCACAGATTGCGCGTTCTGCCCCCATTTGCAGTGCTGCTGAGCCTTGCATTCTCGGCACAGGCGCTGGCCGGCGATTTCGATATCGAGACGCCGGACCAGGATGCTTTCGGTGATGTCGCCAAGGACATCACTGCGGCCCTGAACTACAAGGCACTGGGTCCGGCCGAGCCGTCCGGTCTGAGCGGATTTTCGATCGGCATGTTCGGCAGCTACGTGCCGGTCGAGAACGAGGACGCGTGGGAGACCCTGACCGGTGATGAGCCTGGCGAGATCGGAATGGCCGGCATCAGTGTCAGCAAGGGCTTGCCGTTCGGGGTCGATGTGGGAGCGTTCTACAGCGCCGTGCCGGGCACCGACGGCAGCCTGTTCGGCGCGGAACTGCGCTATGCGGTGTGGAAAGGCGGGATCGCATCGCCGGCGGTGGCGGTGCGCGCCAGTTACAGCAAGCTGTCGGGTGTCGACGATATCGACTACGACTCCACGGGCCTCGACGTTTCGATTTCCAAGGGCTTCACCCTGCTGACGCCCTACGCCGGAGCCGGTATGGTGTTCGGCACCGTTGACGCCGCCGACGAATTCGGGCTCGACAAGGAAGATGTCGACGTGGGTCGCTTCTTCGCGGGCGTCCGCATGACGCTCGGGTTCATGGCGCTGACACCGGAGTACGAGCACGTGGGCGACAACGATGTCTTCAGCCTGCGTGTTTCACTTGGACTTTGATCGAACACAAGGACTGACCATTGCTGGAAGCGCTGAGCAAGCTGTTCGCCCGTGGCGATGAACCGAACCAGGATCCGGAAGCGAAACGCCGCATGGCGGTTGCGGTGCTGTTGCTGGAGATCGCCCGCGCCGATTTCGAGTTGCAGGAGACCGAACACAAGACCGTGCGTGACCTGGTTGGGCGCCATTTCGGGCTCGACTCGGCCGCGCTCGACATGTTGATGGAACGCGCCGGCCGGGAGCTGCGCAGCACGACCTCGCTCTACGGATTTGTCGAGACCCTGAACCGCTCACTGAGTTACGAAGACCGTCAGGGCATGATCAACATGATCTGGCAGGTCGCTTTTGCGGACGGTCGGCTCGATCCGAACGAGGAAGTGCTGGTGCGGCGTCTTGCGGACATGCTGCATATCCCGCACAAGGATTTCATACGCGAAAAGCTGCGCGTCTCGGGTGACTGATCCCGCGTTGGTCCATGCTGCGAACGGGGTGCGGCGCTGATGGCGAAGCGGGAGCTCAGCCGGGCCTGGCTGGCAAACCGGCGGGTCATGACCAAAATCGCCGTGACCTTCGGCAGCTTGCTGCTGTTGTTCGCTGTGACCTGCGGCCTGTTCTTCGTATCGCAGCAGCTCACCGAGGACGCGCGCCGCTGGACCGCGCATACCCTCGAGGTATTGCTCGCCGGCGAGGAGATCAAGGGCCTGGTGCTTGATCAGCAGCGACTGGTCCGGAATGCATTGATCTACGAGTCGCCGGATGAGCTCGCTGGCTATCGTGAATCCGCCCGCCGGTTCGACGATGCCTTGGCATCCCTGGTGATATTGGTCAGCGACAATCCGCAGCAGCGGGTCGGTGCCGAGCGGATCGGTGAGCTGATGGACGACTATCGCGAGATCGTCGTCGTGCCGATGCTGGCGGTCGAGGGGCGCCGCGGGTTGGCCGCCTTGCGTGCGCCGTTCTCGATGGAGGACGGCCCGCTCAGGCGCGGTGCCGTCGTGATCGATCAGCTGTTCGACCAGTTGACGCGCTTCATCAGTGCAGAACGCAAGTTGTTGGCGGAGCGTGAAGCGCGCCTGGACCGGTCCAAACTGATCAGCAACATCGAAGTGCTCGGCATGCTGGCGCTCGGGATCTTCATCGGCTGGGGGACGCTGCGGCTGGCCTCCCGCTCGATTGCCGGCCCGCTCGAAAAGCTGACGCGCGAGACCCAGGAGCTGGCCGGCGGCCGACTCGATATCGAGCTGTCGTACAGGAGCCACCGCGATGAGGTCGGCGATATCGCGCGTGCGCTCGAAGTGTTCCAGGACGCTGCACGAAATACCGCCGATCGGGAGTGGATCAAGACCTGTTTGGCCAGCATCAGTGTGGATATGGGCTCTGAGGCGACGCCACGCGCGCTCGCCACCATCGTACTCTCGCGTTTGTGTCCCGTGGTCGAGCTGCCGTACGGAGCCTTGTTCTACCGGGATGCCGAACAAGACACCTACGAGCCCATCGGAAGTCATGGTACGCAGCCCACGACCAAGGCTGTTCGCGAGGGTGAGGGGCTGGTTGGACAATGCGTGCGGACGCGAAGCCCCATGCGGATCGATGCCTTGCCCGCGGACTACGTGCGTATCGAATCCGGTCTGGGCGCAGCCACTCCGCGGGTGCTGTATCTGTGGCCGCTGATTACCGCTGGCGGTAACGTGGTCGCTGTGCTCGAACTGGCCGGATTCCAAGCCATCGATGTCCGCCAGCAGGAACTCGTCACGGAACTCACCAAAGTGATGTCCCTGGCTCTGGAGTCTCTGGGACATGCACAACGCACACGCCAGTTGCTCGAGGAAACTCAGGCGCAGGCCGAGGAATTGCATGCCTCACAGGAGGCTCTGCGCGGAAGCAATGAAACCTTGCAGTCGAGCAATGCGCAACTCGAAGAACAGAGCCAGCAGCTACGCGCGTCCGAAGAGGAACTGCGGGTGCAGCAGGAGGAACTGCAATCGACCAACGAGGAACTGGAGGAGAAGAGCCGTACCCTGGGCGAATTCAACGAGCAGTTGCAGAGCTTCCGGCGGGAACTCGAGCAGCGCAACCAGGACCTGGAACAGGCCAGCCAGTACAAGTCGGAATTTCTGGCGAACATGTCGCACGAGCTGCGTACGCCGCTCAACAGCCTGCTGATACTCGCCAAGACCCTGGCCGACAACGACGAAGGCAACCTCAGCGAAGACCAGATCGAATCCGCCCGAATCGTGTTCGAAAGCGGAACCAATCTGCTGCAGCTCATCAACGACATTCTCGATCTGTCGAAGATCGAGGCCGGCAAGATGGAGGTGGTCACTGATTTCATCGACCTGCCGCTGTTCGCCGCCGGGCTCAAGCGCGAGTACCAGCATGTCGCACGTCAGCGCGGGCTCGATTTCCATATCGACATCGCCGCCGAGGCGCCGGAATGCTTGCAGACCGACTCGCACAAACTGCGACAGATCCTGGTGAACCTGATCGGCAATGCGTTCAAGTTCACCGCCAGCGGTGGCGTAAGTTTGCGCATCGAGCCGGTGCGTGAGCAACGCCTGTTTGGCGGGGTTCCGGCGTTCGTACGCCTGGTGGTCACCGACACCGGCATCGGCATTCCGGCTGAAAAATTGGAGCGCATCTTCCAGGCTTTCGAGCAGGTCGACAGTTCGACCAGCCGCAATTACGGCGGGACCGGGCTCGGGCTTTCCATCGTGCGCGGTCTGGCGATGATGCTTGGCGGGGAAATCGGCGTGCACAGCCGCGAAGGCGAGGGCTCCTCATTCAGCCTGATCCTGCCCGAGATGCCACCCGCCGAGGCCGACCGGCCAAGTCAGGCGCCCTTGCGTCGCGACGGGGTGACGACGCAGGCGCCGCAGCCGCCGACCATCTTGACCGAAGCGGCAGCGCCGGTCAGTACGCGGGCACTGGTCGATGACGACCGCGATCGCATCGAGGCCGGCGATACGGTGATACTCGCGGTGGAAGATGATCCGGTCTTCCTCAAGATCCTGGTGGATGTGACGCGCAAAAAGGGCTTTCGAGTGCTCGCCGCGCTCGACGGAGCCAGTGCCCTGATCCTGGCCGGGCAGTATCGGCCGACCGGCGTGCTGCTGGATGTGGCTCTGCCGGGCATGAGTGGCCTGGACGTGATCGAGCACCTCAAACGCAATCCGGTGACGCGCACGATCCCTGTCCACATGATTTCCGCTGGCGAGGAGTCGGCCAAGAGCCTGGAGCTGGGCGCTGTCGGCTTCCTGCACAAACCCGTCAGCAAGGAAGGTCTCGACCAGGCCTTCGACCGCGTGATGCACTTCGCCTCGAATGGCGCCCGCACCGTGCTGGTGGTGGACGATGACAATGCATCAAGGGTCGCAGTACGCAAGCTGCTGTCCGAAGCGCAGGTCGAACTCACCGAGGCGGCGACGGCGGCCGATGGTCTCAAAGCCTTGCAGGACGGCCAGTTCGACTGCGTGATTCTGGACCTGGGGCTGCCGGACGGAACCGGCTTCGATCTGCTGGAACAGGCAGCACGCAGTGGTCCGGTGCCACCCGTGGTGGTTTATTCGGCACGCGAGCTGACGCGCGAGGAGAACCTCCAGCTGCATGAATACACCGACAGCATCGTCATCAAGGGCGCGCGCTCGCCGGAAAGGTTGCTGGATGAGGTGAGCCTGTTCCTGCACGCGATCCGCCGTGAATCGGCATCGGCGCCGGCCTTGGTGCCCCAGCCGGAGCGCAGTACCGACCTGGCTGGAAAGACCGTGCTCGTGGTTGACGATGACATGCGCAACGTGTTCGCCTTGTCCAAGGCGCTGCGTAGCCGCGGCCTCAACGTAGTGGCGGCGCAGGACGGCTTCAAGGCACTCGAGCAGCTGGAGAAGCAGCCCGTCGTGGACATAGTGCTGATGGACATCATGATGCCCGGCATGGACGGTTACGAAACCATGCGCCGCATCCGCGGCAACGCGCAATGGCTGCGTCTGCCGATCATCGCGCTCACCGCAAAGGCGATGCGTGGCGATCGCGAGAAATGCCTTGAAGCCGGCGCCAACGACTATCTGTCCAAACCGATCGACGTCGAGCGGCTGGTGTCGCTGATGCGTGTCTGGGCCGGCGGCGACAACATTCGCAAACCGCTGGCCTGACGGAGCCGCCGGGTGCCCGCATGAGCAGCCTCCATCCATCGGACCTGCAGGACATCGAAGTTCGCCTGTTCGTGCAGGCCATGCAGCTGCGCTACGGCTACGATTTCAGCGGTTATTCGCCAGCCTCGTTCAAGCGCCGCGTGCGCGGTGCCACCGAACACTTCGGCCTGGCCACGATCTCGCAACTCACGGAACGCGCGTTGCATGACGAGACCTTGTTGACACAACTGATCGCGCGTCTTTCGGTGCCGGTGACGGAGATGTTCCGCAACCCGGAGGTGTTCCAGCAGCTGCGCGAGGACGTGCTGCCGTGGTTGTCGAGCTTCCCGCAGTTCAACATCTGGCAGGCCGGCTGCGCCAGCGGCGAGGAGGTGTATTCGCTGGCGATCCTGCTGGAGGAAGCCGGTCTCTACGACCGGGCCCTGATCTACGCCACCGACTTCAACGAGCACGCGCTGGACCGCGCCCGTGAAGGTATCTACGCGGCACGCGAGGCGCGACTGTTCTCGGAGAACTACCAGCGCGCCGGCGGTAGTGGCTCGCTGTCCGACTACTACGTGGCCGGCTATGACCATATCAAGCTCGACGCACGCCTGAAGCGCAACATCAGCTTCGCCAATCACAATCTCACGGCGGACGGCGTGTTCTGCGAGGCGCATCTGATTCTGTGCCGTAACGTGCTGATCTACTTTTCCGACAGCCTCAAGGATCGCGTGCTGACGCTGTTTCGCGACAGCCTGGCGCGGGGGGGCTATCTGTGTCTCGGCAACAAGGAATCGCTGATATTGTCCACGCTGGCGGACGAGTTCAAGCCGGTGAGCAGCGGCCACGCCTTCTACAGGCTACGCAGCACGAATGCCGTCTAGACGGTATCGGGCAGTGGTCGTTGGCGCTTCGCTGGGCGGCTTTCATGCCCTGCGAACGTTGTTCGCGGCCCTGCACGGCCGTTTTCCCTGGCCGGTGATCGCGGTCCTGCACACCGCAACCGAAGACGTGTCCGACATGGCTCAGCTGTACGCCGCACGGACGCCGTTGAATGTATCCGAGGCGCCGGAGCGAGTCGCGCCGCAGGCCGGCAATGTCTATCTCGCGCCGGGCGGCATGCACTTGCTGATCGAAACCGACGGACGGTTCGCATTCTCCACCGAGGCGCGCGTGAACTTTTCGAGACCGTCGATAGACGTGCTGTTCGACAGTGCCGCAGACGTCTATCGTTCCGGGCTGATCGGAGTCGTGCTGACAGGCGCCAACGATGACGGGGCCCGCGGGCTGTCCGCGATCCGCTCACGCGGCGGGCTGGCCATCGTCCAGAACCCCGCGACCGCGGAAGCGCCCAGCATGCCGGCTGCCGCGCTGGATATCGCCGGCGCGGACTATGTGCTCGACCTTGAGAAGCTCGGGCCGCAGCTCAATCGACTTGCAGGACTGGATGCATGAATCAGCACATGAAAGGGACCAGGCCGAAAATACTGGTCGTCGACGACACGCCGGCCAATCTGGTCGCAATGCGTCGGCTGCTGTCCAAGGTCGATGCCGAACTGGTGGAGGCGAATGGAGGCAACGAGGCACTGGCGGCCACGCTGGAGCACGAGTTCGCACTGATTCTGCTCGACGTACAGATGCCCGATATCGACGGTTTCGAAGTAGCCAGCCTGCTATCCGAGGAGGAAAGCACGCGCGACACGCCGTTGATCTTCGTCACCGCCGCCAGCAGCGACGAACTCAACCGGCTGCGCGGCTACCGGTCCGGCGCTGTCGACTACATCACCAAGCCGATCAACGACATGGTGCTGCTGTCGAAGGTCAATATTTTCCTCGACCTGTTTCGTGGTCGCCGCGAACTGGAGGTGCTGCTGGCGAGGCTCGCCGAGCAGAACAAGCAGTTGGAGATCGAGATCACCGAACGTCGGCGGCTGGAAGCGCTGGCGCGCCATCAGGCCGGCCATGATCCACTGACCGGACTACCCAACCGCATGTTGTTTCACGACCGGCTGGCGACGGCGATCGAGCGCAGCCACCGCAGTGGACACATGTTCGCACTGGCCTACATCGACATCGACGGGTTCAAACCGGTCAATGATCAGCACGGGCACGATGCGGGCGACGAATTGCTCAAGAGCATCGCGCAGAGAATGCGAACGATGACGCGTACAGAAGACACGGTCGCTCGTCTGGGCGGAGACGAGTTCGCGGTGATCATGGAGGGCTTTGTCGACCAGACGACGGCGGCCTTGCGTCTGTCCGAGGACATCTGCGTGTCTTTGCGCGAGCCATATCACCTGAGCGCTGGTGAACCGGCAAACTCGGTCGAAGTCGAGGTCGGTGCAAGTCTCGGGCTTGCGCTGTTCCCGATCAACGCCGCAGATGCCGACAGCTTGGTACGGGCGGCCGATCGGGCGATGTACGCCGCCAAGCGCGGTGGCAAGAACCGGTGCGTCGTCGCCGACTGAGTTCTTCGGACTCAGTCGGCGCCGGAGTTGACCAAAGACGCCAGTTCGTCGCGACTGGACACGGCCAGCTTGGTGTAGATGCGCTGCAGGTGGTTGGAGACCGTGGACGGAGAGATGTCGAGATCGCGTGCCACGGACTTGTAGCTGCGTCCCGAGGCGATCGCATCCGCGATCTCACGTTCCCGATCCGTCAGGCGTTCAAGCGCGCCACGCTCCCAGATGCGGACATAGGCCAGATCCTTGTCGACTTCCACGAACACGGTGAGCCGACCCACTGTGATCTCGCTGCGCATGGTGTCGTCCGGAATGTCGAACGGCAAGGGGCCGCCGCGCCAGCTTGGGAAATGCTTCTGGATCATCGACAGGAACGAATCCTGCGCGTGGTAAACGCGGCCCTCGCTGTCCACCAGCGCGGTCGGCCGGTTCCAGTGCCTGGCGGTGGGGCGCGCGGCATTGAGGAAGTAGGACTGCGTCGCGGCGGCGGTCATCAGCGGCGCGGCGCGCGCCAGCAGGTACTTCGCCTCGCTGCCGAACGGTGGATCATCAAGGCTGCGGAACAGCGCGATCTCGGTACACAGCCCGGTGAGCTTGTCTTCCACGCGAATGGCGAGGATACGGCCCAGATCGAGTGGCTCCAGCACTCTTCGGTTGAAGGACTCAACACGCAGTTGTTCGTCGCTGATCAGGTCTTCGAGCGCCACGGCAACACCGGGCTCGGCGCCGATCGCCGCGTACACGGCGATGTTGGCGCGATTGCGCGACAGCACCGCCGCAGTGGTCGGCGGCAGATTGACCAGCGTCTGGCTGTGCGTAATCTCTGACACGATGTGACCGCGTCGCCACATCGCCCCCGTCGCCGGGATCATCTGCAAAAGCTCCTTGAGCAACCATTCGCGAAAAGTACTTCCGTCGACGCAAATAGCTCCTTCGAAGAAGAGCCGCGCCAGACTGGCGGTGTCCATATTTCTTAGCCCCCCCGAGCTGCAAAGCGGTTGATGAATTGCCGCCATTCTAACCTGTCCGAAGTTCCCTAAACGTTCTTGGGGTAGTTCTGCCCTGGCCAGTCCAGGGGATACCGGGCGGCCGAAGATTGCTGTCATGGCAAGCATTCCAGTCAATTCCCGATGTTTTGCTTGGATAATCGCTTGACCGCTTTTTCACTAGCCCCCGTATGGGGTGTTCGCTCCGGACTCTAGTCATGCTGGCGCCTTGGGTATGTGACTTTTGGATAGGTCCGGACTAGGGTGAGCGTTGGAACCCGTACGGGAAGCAAACGGGTCGTCTGGGGCGGCAAAGGAATGCTTGTCGTCAGGAGAACAGGGATGTTGAATCGATCCATCAGCCGGTGGCGCGCAGCGTTTTCGATGCTTTGCGCATGGTCGTGCATACAGATCGGGCCGGCGTGGGCCCTGGATTTCGAAGGGCAGGCCGCTACCGACCTGGCCCGTTTCCAGGATCTGCTGGAAGTGGCCAAACTGCGGGATGCGCACGAGATCGAGCTGCCGGTTGCCGGTGGCAATCTGGAAGTCACCGTCCGTGCCGGCAAGGTTTCCGATCAGGACTGCCACTACTACGAAACCCTGCGCAAGCACAGCGCCCGCCAGCCGGCGACGCTGCGCATCTGGCGGTCCGCCCATGCGCTGCCGTGCGCACGACTGGCCGATGATCTGCGGGCCAATCTGACGACCTTCGACATCGAACCTTCGGGCCTCGTCAGAACCGCGATTTCGCCGGTTTCGGCCGACGGGCGGGCCGGGTCGGCACATGTCGCCTTGACCGCCGGTGCACGAATTCGCAGCGAGCCTTCGTTGCAGTCGCTCAAGGTCAGGCCCACTCGCAGTGAAGCCGAGGTGGGTCCGTTGACGGCCGGTGACTGGCATCCGGTGCTGGAACACGGACGCGTGATCGGCTACGTTCACCGCGCCGTGGTCGAGCGGCTCGGTTCAGGCTGAGGTCGCGCCCCTCTTTGACAACAGACACACTACTGTGGATTTCGAGGAATACCGGCGATATGACGCCGTAGGCCTTGCGGCGCTGGTCGCACGCGGAGAAGTGTCGGCCGAGGCCCTGCTCGAACTGGCCCTGGCGCGCAGCCGCGAAGTCGGCCCCAGGATCAACGCGATCGTGCACGACCTTGGCGATGCGGCACTCTCGCAGTTGGCTCGGCGCGCGCCTGCTGGTGCATTGGCAGGCGTGCCATTCCTGGTCAAGGATGTGTCGCAGGATATCGAGGGCGTGCCTACCCAGGCCGGTAGCCGCGCGCTGATGGACGCCGTGGCGCCGGCGACGGTGACGGCCGTGCGGCGCTGGATGGAGGCCGGTCTCATTGTCTTCGGAAAGACCGCGACACCGGAATTCGCCCTCAAGGGCATCACTGAAGCCCACGCCTATGGCGCGACGCGCAATCCCTGGAACCCGGCGCGGACGCCGGGTGGCTCCAGTGGCGGCGCAGCGGCCGCGGTCGCCGCCGGCATCGTGCCGATGGCCGGTGCCAACGATGGTGGCGGTTCGATCCGGATTCCCGCGGCGTACTGCGGCCTGTTCGGTCTGCGTCCCTCGCGTGGCCGCGTGCCGATGGGGCCCACCTATGGCGAACTCTGGGAGGGCGCGAGCAGCGATTTGGTGGTGTCGCGCTCGGTTCGCGACAGCGCCTTGGCGCTTGATCTGGCACAGGGCGCCGACGTCGGCGCGCCGTTCGTGATCGCGCCCCCGCAGCGACCGTATCTCGATGAGGCGGCGATCGACCCGCCGCCGCTGCGCATTGGTGTCCTCACGCGTTCGCCGATCGGCACGCCAGTGGATGCGGCCTGCGTCGAAGCCGTGGACCGGACCGCGACGCTGCTCGAATCGCTGGGGCACCACGTCGAGTGGGCCGAACCGGACATCGATGGCGCCGCGCTGGCCGACAGCTATCTGCGCATGTATTTCGGACAGGTGGCGGCCGATGTCGAACGTGCGCGCAGGCTGACCGGACGCAATGACTTCGAGGCGGAGACGCGGGCGCTGGCGGCGCTGGGGCGATCGATGAACGCGGGCGAATATGTCGCTTCGCGACGTCGCTGGAACGTCTTCGCGCGGGCGCTTGGTGACTACCACCAGCGCTACGACCTCTTGATGACGCCCACCGTGGCGATGCGTGCCGCGCGCATCGGCGAACTCGAACTCTCATCCGGCAAGCGGCTGATGATCTTGCTGATGCTGGGTTTGCGCGCCGGCCGCCTCGCGCTCAGGTCCGGCATGGTCCGGCAGCTTGCGCAGGACAGCCTGCAACGCACGCCGTTTACGCAGCTGTCCAATCTGACCGGCACGCCGTCGATGTCGGTACCGCTGCACTGGGACGGCGAGGGCATGCCGGTTGGCGTGCAGTTTGTCGCCGCCTTCGGCGGCGAGGATCGGCTGCTGCAACTGGCCGGGCAGCTGGAGCGGGCGCAGCCCTGGTTCGATCGCGTGCCGACCGACTCCAAGGTCGCCTGAGCGCGGGGCTACAGCGCCTTGATCCGGTCTTCCTGAACCCGCAGCGCTTCCAGATCCGCGCGCTGCTTGGCGACGCGTTGCCGCGCACCGTCCTGGACGTGTTCCGGGGCCTTGCCGAAATTGGGGTTGGAGATTTGCACTTCGCCCTTGGCGAGGTCGGCTTCGACCTTCGCGATCTGCCGGCCCAGACGCGCCAGCTCGGCATCCTTGTCGATCAGGCCCTTGATCGGCACCAGCAGCTTCATCTGGCCGAGCAGGGCCACCGCCGATTCGGGTGCGACTTCGTCGGATTCCAGGAACATCGGGTCTTCGACCCGGGCCAGGAATTCGATCGCCACGCGCATGCGCTGGGTGCGGGCGGCGTCGGCGTCCGTGGCGTTCTGCAACAGCAGCGGCAGCGGCTTGCCGGGCGCGATGTCCATTTCGCCGCGAATCTGGCGGATGCCGAGGATGAAGGCCTTCAGCCATTCGATATCGGCTTCGGCGGCTTCGTCGATCCGGCTGGCGTCGGCGCGCGGATAGGGCTGGTGCATGATCGTGTCGCCTGCGGCCGCAGCCAGCGGGGCGATGCGCTCGCGCACTTCCTCGGTGATGAACGGCATCAGCGGGTGCAGCAGGCGCAAGGACGTTTCGAGCACGCGCACCAGGGTACGCCGCGTGCCGCGTTGCTGCACCGCGTTGCCGGATTGCAGCGCCGGTTTCGCCAGTTCCAGATACCAGTCGCAGTACTCGTTCCAGACGAACTGGTAGAGCGCCTGGGCCAGCAGATCGAAGCGATAGCTTTCGAAGTGCGCGGCGACTTCGGTTTCGAGCTTCTGCAGACGCGACACGATCCATCGGTCGGCGACCGACAGCTCGAATTGCAGCGTGTCGTCCTGGCCGCAGTCCTGATCCTCGCAGTTCATCAGCACGAAACGCGCGGCGTTCCAGATCTTGTTGCAGAAGTTGCGGTAGCCGTCGGCGCGGCTGGCGTCGAAGCGGATGTCGCGGCCGGGGCTGGCGAGCGCGGCGAAGGTGAAGCGCAGCGCGTCCACGCCCAGCGGCGGGATGCCGTCCGGAAACTGCCTGCGCGTGGTCTTTTCGATCTTCTGGGCGAGCTGCGGCTGCATCATGCCGCTGGTGCGCTTGGCGACGAGGTCTTCGAGGCTGATGCCGTCGACCAGGTCCAGCGGGTCCAGCACATTGCCCTTGGACTTGCTCATCTTCTGGCCTTCCGCATCGCGGATCAGGCCGGTGACATAGACCTCGCGAAACGGCGGCTTGCCGGTGAAGTACAGGCCCATCATCACCATGCGCGCGATCCAGAAGAAGATGATGTCGAAGCCGGTGACGAGCACGCTGGTGGGGTAGTAGCGCGCGAGGTCTTCGGTGTCGTCCGGCCAGCCCAGGGTCGCCAGCGGCCACAGGTCCGAGGAGAACCAGGTGTCGAACACGTCCTCGTCCTGTTTGAGCGCGGTGTCAGGCGTGAGGACTGAGGCATATTTTTCGCGGACTTCGTCCTCGCTGCGGCCGACGTAGACATTTCCGGCTTCGTCGTACCAGGCCGGGATGCGGTGGCCCCACCACAGCTGGCGGCTGATGCACCAGTCCTGGATGTTGCCGAGCCACTGGTTATAGGTATTGATCCAGTTCTCGGGCACGAAGCGGATCGTGCCGTTCTCGCCGAAGGCCTCCAGCGCCGGGCGGGTGATGCGCGCCATGCCGCCGGGGCGGCCGTCGTCCTGGGTTTCGCGCGTGAGGTCCACGTACCACTGATCGGTCAGGTAGGGCTCCACCACCGAGCCGCTGCGGTCGCCGTGCGGCACGGTCTGCTTGTGGTTCTCGACCTTTTCGAGCAGACCCAGGGCTTCGAGATCGGCGACGATGCGGCGCCGTGCCTCGAAGCGGTCGAGGCCGCGATAGGCCTGCGGCACCGCATCGTTGAGCGTCGCGGTCGGCGTCAGGATGTTGACCAACGGCAGGCCGTGGCGCTGGCCCATGGCGTAGTCGTTGAAGTCGTGCGCCGGCGTGATCTTGACGCAACCGGTGCCGAAGTCCTTGTCCACGTAGTCGTCGGCGATGATCGGAATCTCGCGATCCGCCAGCGGCAGGCGAATGGTCTTGCCGACCAGCGACTGGTAGCGCTCGTCCTCAGGATGCACCGCCACGGCGGTATCGCCGAGCAGGGTTTCCGGGCGCGTGGTTGCCACCACCAGATGGCCGCCGCCGTCGGTCAGCGGATAGCGCAAGTGCCACAGCTTGCCGTCAACGTCTTTGGATTCGACTTCCAGATCGGAGATCGCGGTCTGCAGCACCGGGTCCCAGTTGACCAGGCGCTTGCCGCGATAGATCAGACCGTCCTCGTGCAGGCGCACGAAATGTTCGGTCACGGCCCTGGAATAGGCCGGATTCATCGTGAAGTTCTCGCGCGACCAGTCCACGGAATTGCCCATGCGGCGAATCTGGCGCGTGATGGTGCCGCCGGATTCCTCCTTCCAGGCCCAGACGCGTTCGAGGAAGGCTTCGCGGCCGAGGTCCAGCCGCGATTCGCCCTTGGCGGCGAGTTGGCGCTCCACCACCATCTGCGTGGCGATGCCGGCGTGATCGGTGCCGGGCACCCACAGCGCATCGCGGCCGGCCATGCGCTGATAGCGCGTCAGCGCGTCCATGATGGTGTGCTGGAAGGCATGACCCATGTGCAGCGTGCCGGTGACATTCGGCGGCGGAATCACGATCGAGTACGGATCGCCCTTGCCGCTGGGCGCGAAGGCGCCGCTGTCTTCCCAGGACTGGCGCCAGCGCGCCTCCACGGTTTTCGGTTCGAATGCCTTGTCCATCGATTTTCAGATGAAGGTCACAGGCCAGTACGGCCGGACCCAGTATGGAGATCTCTCGGGATCGGGTCGCGCAGCGTCCGCAATGCGCGCAGGTCGCGCATTTTAGCCGGATTGGACGGGTTCCGGCCGCGCGCCCCAGGATGCCGGATAACTCCGTGATATCAGAGTCCGGCCGTGGTTCGCTCGGATTTGGCATTATGGCCCTGATCACGCACGTCGATATCCACTTCCACCATCATGCCGGGCCCGATCAGCTCGGTCGGCCCCTGGTCCAGGCTGATGCGCACCGGCACGCGCTGCGTGATCTTGGTGAAATTGCCGGAAGGGTTCGGGTCCGGCAGCAGCGCGAACTGGCTGGTGGCGGCACGGCCGATCACCTGGACCTTGCCCGAGAAGCTCTCGTCCGGATAGGCGTCCACGGTGATCGCGACCGCTTGGCCGAGGCGCAGCTCGCCGATGTCGGTTTCCTTGATGTTGGCGTCCACCCACAGCTTGTCCGGGTTGTGCATCATCAGGATCGGCTGGCCGGCGGCGACGTATTCGCCCTGGTCCACCAGGGTCTTGTTGACCACGCCGTCGATCGGGCTGGGCACCACCAGATCGTGCAGACGCAGCAGCTCCTGCTCCAGCTCTGCCTCGGCATGCGCCAGTTCCTGACGCGCCACCTGCAGTTCGACGCGCAGCACATCCGGATTGGGCAGCGGCATCTGCGAGCCATTGATGAGATAGCCGACCTGTGCGTTGTCCGCCTCCGAGCGGCTGACCTCGACCTGCTGGTGGGCCTGCTCGTATTCGGCCTCCGCGGCCTGGAAAGCGTAGTAGTCACGGTCGCGCTGCTGCTGCGAAATCGAGTCATTCCCGAGCAGGCGTTCGGAGCGCGCAAGATCCTTTTCCGCCTGAATCTTGCGCGCCTTGGCCGCCTGTTCGGCGGCGCGGCTGGCCGCTAGTTCCTGGCCGCTCACATTGACGCCGCCCTGGAATTGCCGCTGCGCCAGCTTCAGACGGGCCTGCTCGTAGTCGACGCGTGCCTGCATCGTGGCCACGTTCGCTTCCAGGGTCCGGCGCTGGCGTTCGTCGGCGGCGCTGTAGAGTTTCGCCACCGAGCTGCCCTTGGCGAGATGATCGCCGGCCATGATCGAGAATTCGTCGACCCAACCCGGCAGTCGGCTGCTCACCGTGACCTGGTCCGCCATCACCCGCGCATCCTGCTCGCTGACGTGGGTGAGCCCGTGGTGGATGGCCAGGCCACCCCAGATCAAACACAGCAGAACCAGCAAGCCGGTGGCGGCCAGTTTGACCGGCTTGTAGCGGCTGCCGGGTTCAGGGCGTGGATTTGGGGAATTCATGCGTTGCTTCCTCGAATCGGATGTCGTGATTTCGGCTCCGGCGTTACGCGCGGGCCGTGTGTTGCCAGCGGCTGAGCAGCAGGGCGGGAACGGCGACCACCGCCAGGCTGGCCACGAGCAGCCAGAAGCCGTCCTGATAGGCCAGGATCGAGGCCCAGATCGCCTCGGTTCGTTCTGTCAGGTAGGCGGCCATGGCGTGCTGCTGCGTTTCGGGTACGCCCAATCGTCCGGCCAGGCTCGCCAGCTGGCCAAGCTGCTGGTTGGCCATGCTGTTGTCGGCGTTGACGCCGGCATTGAGGATCTGCCCGTGCAAGGCGGTGCGGCGGTCGAGAATGATGACCAGTACCGAGGTGCCCAGCGCGCCGCCCAACTGCAAGGCGAAATTGATCGTGCCGGTACCGTAGCTCGCCAGATCCGACGACAGTGACGCGATCGAGCGCGACAGGATCGGCGGTGGGAACGAGGCCATGCCGACGGACAGAACCGCCATCGCCGTGGCCAGTGCCGCGAACGAAGTGTTCCAGTCCATCTGCGCCATGTGCCAGACCGAGAACACTGCGCAGGCCAAGCCCGACATCGTGATCCAGTGATTCGGAACGCGGTCGCTGAGGCGGCCGACCAGTGGCACCAGCACGGCGAGCACGATCGTGGACGGCAGGAAGATCTTTCCGGCGCTGACCGGGCTGTAATGCAGGATGGACTGCACGAACTGCGGCAGCAGGTACATGATTCCGTAGAAGGTGCCGCCGAACAGGAACATCGCGATCGCGCCGGCCAGGAATACACGGTTGGAGAAGACCTCCAGATCCAGCAATGGACGTACCGCGCGCTGCTGCCAGACGAGGAACGCCGCGGTGCACAGCGCCCCCAGGCCGAACAGCTCCAGCACGCGCGGATCGTTCCAGCCCCAGCGCTGACCGTTGGACAGCGCGGCCAGTACCGCGAAGATCGCGACAAAGGCCAGCACCGCGCCACGCCAGTCGAACGGCGGGCGCTCGCCGCGGTGTTCGCGTCCGGGCAGGAAGAAGTAGCCCATGACCATGCCGACCACGCACACCGGCAAGACGATGAAGAACACATAGCGCCAGGAGTAGTTCTCCACCAGCCAGCCGCCGACCACGGTCGCCAGCGTCAGCGGCAGGCTCAGGCTCATGCCGTACATTGCGGTTGCCATGCCGCGCGACTGCGGCGGGTAGACCGCGAACAGCGCCTCCATCGCCACCGGCCGGATCAGGCCGGTCATTGCGCCCTGCAGTACCCGTGCCGCCACCAGCGCGGCCATGCCTTCGCCCAAGCCGCCGAGGATCGAGGCGGCGATGAATACCAGCAGCAAGCCCATGAATGTTGCGCGCTGGCCTACGGCGGAGATCAACCAGGGCGAGATCAGCAGCGACACCGTGGTGGAGGCGAGGAAGCCGGTCGACAGCCACTGCACCTGCGCGTCACTCATGCCGAAAGCGCCCTTGATGTAGGGAATCGCGACGTTGACGATGGTGATCGACATGCCCAGGCCGACCAGCCCCAGCATCACCGTCAGGGTGACCCAGAGCCGGTAGCGTGGACCATATCGTTCGAACAGTTCTTCCAGTGGACTCATGCGTATTCGTTGCGACGGGACAGCATGCTCGCAGCCTGCCGCGGCGATCGCCACGACGGCATCAAGAGATCTGCCGATACGTCATTCCCGGGCGGGCCGACCGTCACGAAAGAGCAGGAACTCGACGGCAGGCAAATTGCTGACTAGGCAACGTATTGCGCGGCATTCTAATGGAAATGCGCGTGAAATGCTGTCAGAGATCTGCCGACGCGGCTCAGGCGTCGCCGCAGGACGGACCGTGCGTGATGAAGCTGCGGCCGGTGGTTTCGCCCTGGATCAGGATGAAAACCTGATCGCGGTTTGCGCAGTTCATGCTGATCCGGCCCGGCCGGCGCGTGCAGGCGAGGATGCGGTCGGCGGCGTGTTCGCGGCCGTCCGAGTCCAGATACGGGCCCTTGTGGATCACGCAGGAGAAGCCCGCGCCGCTCATCGCGGACCGGGCTTCGGCGACCGTGGAGCCCTTGGGCACGGCGTTCGTCAGCGATTGCCGCGTGGCCTGGTCGACCTCGGTGCTGAACAGGCTGCAGGCGCTCAGTGACAGAATGAGCGTGAGGGTGAAGGCGATGTCTGCGGGTCGTCGCATCATGCGCGGGCTCCGAGCTTGTGTGAGGCCAGATCGTAGCCGCGATCACGATAGAACTTGAACCGTGCGCGCGACCGCGCGCGGGTTTCGGCGTCGCCGTGGACGATTTCCAGCACGCGTTGGAAGCGGCTGAAGAAAGCGGGAACCTCATCGCCCAGATTCAGCAGCACGTCGTGATGGCTGGAAGGCGGATCGCCGGCACCGATCAGCACCGACGCCAGCGCCATGTCCTCGCCCTTGGCCTCGACGCGCTCATGCGAGACGAAGCTGCCCTGCTTGAAGGTCCAGAGTGCCGCGTCGATGTCGTCCGCCAGCGCCGGGTTGGGCACATAGGCATAGATTCGAAGCCGTTCGCCTGCCGCCCGCTCACACAGCCGGCAGGCCGTCAGCACCGGACCGATATCCTCGGTTTCGGGCAGCACATAGAAGTCGACGCGGGTCATGCCGGAAAAGCCGGGACCGGGGGGCCGGGGGTGCGGCTCGCTGCGGGCTTCACCCTTCTTTCTTCGCCGCGAAATCCAGCAGGAACTGCATCAAAAGCCCTACCGGTCGACCGGTCGCGCCCTTGGGGCTGGACTTCCAGGCGCTGCCGGCGATGTCCAGGTGCGCCCAACGCAGCTTGCGCGTGAAGCGGTGCAGGAAACTGGCGGCGGTGATGGCGCCGGCGTCACGTCCGCCGACATTGGCCACATCCGCAAACGGCGAGCGCAGCTGTGTCTGGTATTCCTCCCACAGCGGCAGTTCCCAGGCGCGGTCGCCGATGAAGTCGCCGGCGTTGAGCAGGCGTCGCGCCAGCCCCGGCTGGTTGCTGAACAGGCCGGTGGCGTGCTGACCCAATGCGACCACGCAGGCGCCGGTCAGCGTCGCCATGTCGACCACGTATTCCGGATCGTAGTTCTTCTCGACATAGCTCAGAGCGTCGCAAAGAATCAGGCGGCCTTCGGCATCGGTGTTGAGCACTTCGATGGTGAGGCCCGACATGCTGGTGACGATGTCGCCCGGCTTGAGCGCCTGGCCGTCCGGCAGATTCTCGGAGGCCGGCACCACGCCGATCACGTTGATCGCCGGACCGAGTTCGGCCAGCGCCTTGAACGTGCCGAGCACGCTGCCGCCACCGCACATGTCGTACTTCATTTCGTCCATCGCCGCCGCCGGCTTGATCGAGATGCCGCCAGCGTCGAAGGTCAGGCCCTTGCCGACCAGTGCGATCGGCTTCTCGCCCTTGGCGCCACCGTTGTATTCAAGCACGATCAGCTTCGGCGGCTGACGGCTGCCGCGCGACACCGACAGCAGCGCACCCATGCCGAGTTTTTCCATGTCCGCCTGTTCGAGCACCTTGGCCTTGACCGACTTGTACTGCTTGGCGAGACCCTGGGCGACTTCGGCGAGATAGCTCGGCGTGCAGTAGTTTCCGGGAAGATTGCCGAGATTCTTGGCCAGATCGACACCGGCGCCGATCGCCATGGCTTCGCTGAGCCCGCGTTCGGCGGCCGGCAGGTCGGAGCGGCGCGGCACGTCGAAGGTCAGCCGCTCCAGCTTGTAGACCGGAAGCGTGCGACGCGCTGCGGTGCCGCGGCATTCATCGAAACGGTAGTAGCTGTCCAGCGTACTGAGCATCGCCTGGAGTACGTTCCAGTGGAAATCGCGCCCCTTGACCGGCAGGTGCGTGAGGTAAGATGCCGCGTCGATTGCGCCGGTCTGGCGGACGGCGCGCACGGAGGTTTGGATCGCCTTGCGATAGGCCGCCTCGTTGAAATCGCGCTCGCGCCCCAGGCCGACAAGCAGCACGCGGTCGCCGAACATGTTGGGCAGATTGTGCAGGACCAGCGTGGAGCCGGCCTTGCCGTCCATATCGCCGCGGCGCAGCGCCGAGCCGATAGCGCCTTCGCTGACGGCGTCGAGCACGGCGGCGGCTTCGGTCGGCTTGCGCCGGTCGAAGATGCCAACCACGACGCAACCGACGCGTTGTTTTTCTGGATTTCCGCTTTTGACAAAATATTCCACGAAGGGCTCCGTTGAATCTGACCGGTTTCGATTTTTGGACTTTGAGGGCGCCGCCGGCGGAAGCGGGGGTGTCGCGCGGACGCCGCGAAGTCTCGGCTTTTCCAGTGCATTTTTCGAATCCGCACCGGATTTTGAGCCCGCATTGTAATGAGCGACTCAAGAATCACCAAGCGGTGTCCCAGGCATTGTGCGAACTGCTCAATTTGTCGTGGGTCGTCCATGGTCGGGAATGGGGGATTTTTGATCTCCGAATTCAGAACTTCTGGAGTGTGACTTGACCGGCGGTGTACTCAATCGTTACCTGATGCGGGAAGGGGCAGCGTCCTGGCTGGCGGTCACCGGCGTATTGCTGGCGATCATGCTGTCCACGCGCTTCATCCGCTTTCTGTCAATGGCCGCGGCCGGCGAACTGCCGCGCCAGCTGCTGCTCAAGGTCGTTGGCCTGTCGGCTTTGCACTATCTGTTGATCCTGATTCCGGTGTCGCTGCTGTTGGGTGTGATGCTCGCGCTGGGGCGGCTCTACAGGGACCAGGAGATTTCCGCGATGACCGCTTGCGGCGTCGGTCTGGGCGGTCTGTACCGGCCGTTCATCGGTCTGGCGCTGGCGCTGGCGGGCCTGACCGCGCTGCTTTCATTTCAGATTGGTCCCTGGTCTGGGCGCATCGTCGATCAACTGGTCAAGGATTCGCGTCGCCTGGTTCAATTCGCACCGTTCGAACCCGGGGCCTTCAAGGATCTCGGGGATGGCCGCGCGACGTTCTATACGCAGTCGATGAGCGGCGATGCCGGCGAGCTCGAGAACATTTTCGTGCGGGTCGACGATCCCGAATACTCGGGTGTGATCACCGCACATGCCGGCGAGCAGGCCATCGACAGCGAAAGCGGTGAGCGTAAGATCACGCTCACGGACGGCCAGCGCTACGTTGGCACGCCCGGGCGCGCCGACTACGAAATCATGCGCTTCAAGCGCTTCGGCATGCGTGTGCAGCCTCCCGATGTCCTGTACGTGGCGGGCAAACACAAGCTCGCGACGACTTCGGCGCTGCTGGCCTCCGGCGAACCGGAAGACTTGGCGGAACTGCACTGGCGCATTTCGGCGCCGATCGCGGTGCTGATCCTGGTGCTGCTGGCGGTGCCGTTGTCGCATGCCTCGCCGCGTTCGGGCCGCTACGGCAAGATCGTGCTCGGCATCCTGGTGTATCTGGTGTACTCCAACCTGTTGGCGCTGGGCCAGGTGGGCATTGCCGACGGCAAGATTCCCTCGGCGCTGGGCCTGTGGTGGGTGCACGCGATCTTCCTGGCGCTGGCGCTGGCGCTGATCGCGCAACGCGCCGGTTGGTTCGCACGCAGGCGCGCCTCATGAATCGTCTCGACCGCTACATCATCGCCAACGTGCTGGGCCTGACGGCGGTGACCGCGCTGGGGCTCACCGCGATCCAGACTTTCATCGCTTTCGTTTCCGAAGCCGGCGAACTGGGGGGTGATTTCGGCTTTGTCGAACTGGGCCTTTACATCGTGCTGCTGGTGCCCTCAGGCCTGCTGACGATGCTGCCGATGATCGCACTGCTGGGCACCCTGCTGGGGCTGGGCGCACTGGCCAGCCAGGGTGAACTGGTGGCGATGCGCGCGGTCGGGGTGTCGGTGTTGAGACTGGGGCGCGCCACCACGCTGGCCGGCGTGCTGCTCGGCATGGGCGCGTTCATGCTGGGCGACTGGGTGGCGCCGGCCGGGCAGCGTGCGGCGGATACCTTGCGTGATGTCGCCAAGCACGGCGTCGACCCGAACGCGGCGGCCGGACCGGTGTGGCTGCGGCAGGGCAACAATGTGATCCACATCCGCAGTCTGCTCGGTGAAGATCATGTGGCCGACGTCACTGCCTACACCCTCAACGACGACCTGTCGCTGGCCGCCGTGAGCCAGATCGACGATGGCCTTTATCAGGATGGGCGCTGGCGCCTTTCGGGTATCGAGCGCACCGAATTCGGCGACGACCGCACCACCGCCAATTCCATCGAACATGCGGACTGGACGAACGAGGACTTGCCGCCCGATGTGCTGCATCTGTTCGTGCTGGAGGCGGAAAGTCTGTCGATGGGCGGCCTGGTGCGTCTGATCCACTACATGGATGACAACGGCCTCGACTCCGGCGGCTATCGGCTTTCGCTGTGGCGCAAGCTGATCTCGCCGATCAGCGTGGTGGTGATGATGCTGCTGGCGATTCCCTTCGTGCTCGGGCCACTGCGCGATTCCGGTGCCGGCCAGCGTCTGCTGATCGGCATCCTGTTCGGGCTCGGCTACTGGATCGTCAACGAGGTTGTTGCCAGCACCGGTCAGATCTACGGTTGGCCGCCGATGCTCAGCGCCGGACTGCCGACCGCCCTGGTGGCGGTGCTCGCCGTCTGGCGCATGGCACGCTTTCGCTGAGGAAAATATGGCGATCGAGATCGAAAGAAAGTTTCTGGTGCGGGGCGACAGCTGGCGCGCTCAGGCGTACCGCGCGCAGCCGATGCGTCAGGGTTATCTGGTGGAACCGGGCGGTCGCGCCTCGGTCCGGGTGCGCGTCGTCGGCGAGCACGCCCATCTCAACATCAAGGCCGCGATCGTCGGCAGCGCGCGCGCAGAATACGAATACGAGATTCCCCTGGCGGACGCCGAACCGATGTTGGCGAGCTTGTGCATCGGTCGTGTCGACAAGGTACGCCACTACCTTGAGCACGATGGCAGAACCTGGGAGATCGATGTCTTCGAAGGCGACAACGCCGGCCTGGTGGTCGCGGAGATCGAACTCGAAGACGAGGAAGCGTCGTTCACGCGTCCGGCCTGGGTCGGCGATGAAGTGACCGATGACGCGCGCTACTACAACCACGCGCTGGCGCAGACTCCATACACCCGTTGGCCGTGAACCGCCTGCTGGTCGATATCGCCGTACAGCGTTTGCGGCTGCTCGGCGCCCGTGGCGAGCCATTGGCCAGTCAAATACCCCCGGCTTTGCGGGGGTATTTGACTGAATTCAATTCAGGGACACGGACTCAGGATCTTGAAACCGCCAAGTGCCATTCGTTACAGCCCCCTAGTCTTTTCGGAAACTACTTCTTCGCGGTCAGCTTGACCATCATCTTTGAATAACCTTTGACGAAGTTGGACTGGACATACTCTGGCTCACCGACGACTTCAATCTTTTCGAAACGTGCCAGTAATTCCTCCCACAGGATGCGTAGCTGCAACTCTGCCAGACGATTACCCATGCAGCGGTGAACCCCGAATCCGAAAGACAGATGGTTACGCGCGCCCTTGCGATCAATGATGAGCTTCTCGGGCTCGTCGATGACGCGTTCGTCGCGGTTGCCGGAGGCATACCACATGACGACTTTGTCGCCTTTTTTAATCAATTGGCCGTTAACCTCCACATCCTGCGTGGCAATGCGGCGCATATGTGCCAGTGGTGTTTGCCAGCGAATGATTTCGGACACCATGTTCGGAATCAGGCCGGGATTGTTCTTGAGTTTGGCGAACTCGTCCGGGAACTGGTTCAAGGCATAGACGCCGCCAGACATGGAATTGCGGGTAGTATCGTTGCCACCGACAATCAGCAGTATTAAATTGCCCAAAAACTCAAACGGTTTGTTGATTAGATCCTTGGTATCTTCATTGCTTTGCAGCAGGCTGATCAGGTCATAGCCCGGCGCTTCGCCAGCGGCTGCTCTGGCTTCCTTCTCGCGCCAAAGCAGTGAAAACTCTCTGGCCATGTTCGCCATACCACGGAACAGTTCATCCGTATCGTTCGACCCGCCAATTGTCTCGGCACCACTGCCTGCCAGATCGGACCAGTAAACCAGTTTGCGGCGTTGCTCGTAAGGAAAGTCGAGCAGTGTCGCCAACATTCTTGCGGTGAGTTCTACGGAGACTTCATCCACCCAGTTAAAGGGCTTATCCAGTGGTAGATTATCCAGTACCTCCTGCGCACGAGTACGAATCAGCCCTTCCATCTCGTGGAGGTTCTTCGGTGCCACGACCTCTTGTACGGCACGTCTCTGCAAGTCATGCTTGGGCGGATCCATGGCAATGAACATGTCAAGCGAGAGTTCTTTCGGTGTCTGGCCGATGACGATAAAGGGCGCGGAAGAAAACAGTTCGTGGTGCTTGTCCACAAACTGGATGTCTTCATAGCGGGTAATTGACCAGAAAGGGCCGAACAGGCTGTTTTTCTGAAAATGTACCGGGCACTCGTCGCGCAAGCGTTTGAAGTAGGATTCCCACTTGTTTTGCCGGAACAGAAACGGGTTGCTAAGATCAATGTCTTCTAGCGCCAGCGTATCCACATCGGGCACGGGCGTCTCGACGAACTCGGGGAATTTCTTGTAAATGCCAGCCTTGGTCTTGGCCCTGTAGATTAAATGCCCGGCCTTGATTTGCAGGGGCATCGGCACCATGGCCGCGCCTTTTTCAGTTATTCTATTAACGATATTCATTACGATTCCACCTTGATGGCTGAGACGACTACTGAAGCAAGTGATCTACATCTGAAATTCAGGCATCCGCGCAACCATGCCGTCCATATCTTCAGAGGTAGTGATCTGGCAAGCCAAGCGTGAGTTTTCGGCCCGCTCCGGGGTCATGTCCAGCATCTGCAATTCCTCGCTGTTGGCACTGCCGGCGATCTTGATCCAATCGCCTTCGAGAATGACATGGCAGGTACCACAGGCACACTCGCCGCCGCAATCCCCATCTATGCCCGGCACGTTGTTATTCACAGCGGTTCGCATTAGCGATTGGCCCGGTTCTATATCCACCTTGTGTTCTGTGCCGTCGTACTCGATAAAGGTAATCGTGCCCATGACTTGCTCCGCAAATATTGCCTGATTTACCGGTTGCCTGAGTGGCAGCTGGCCGGTACAAATAATAATTGTTCGATTCAGTGAATGCTAGGCTAGGCAATTCCAAGCGATCCAGGAAGGTCAATTATTGACAAGAAGCAGTCATATTGTGACACCATGATCGGTGCGAACTTGTCGCTTCTCTCCGTATGACGTAACCCGAATCCGTGGACCCGAAAGGCCAGAGGGCGGCCGGGAATCCGCAAGCTGTCACTCCGACTCCGTTCTGAGAGCTGGCCCCGAGCATCTGCACAGTGACATAGGTGGATTTTCTGCTCAATGAGGCGAAGATTCGCCTTGAATCAGGAGCAGAAGATGATGATCGACCGCACCCACAGCCTGTCGTTGACGAAGCAGGCGCGCGCCGTCGGCATCAGCCGTGGCAGCGTGTACTACCGGTCGCATCCGGTCAGCGCCGCCGATCTGGCGCTGATGCGCCGGATCGACGAGCTGCACCTCGAATATCCCTTCGCCGGCGCCCGCATGCTGCGCGATCTGCTGGCGCTGGCGGGCGTCGCCGTCGGCCGCAAGCACATCGCCACGCTGATGCGGCGCATGGGCATCGAGGCGATCTACCGCAAGCCCAACACGAGCCGGCGCCATCCCAAGCACCCGATCTACCCGTACCTGCTGCGACATCTGAAGATCGATCGGCCGAACCAGGTCTGGGCCATGGATATCACGTACATCCCAATGGCCAAGGGTTTCGTCTACCTCGCCGCCGTGATCGACTGGCACACGCGCCGCGTGCTGGCCTGGCGCGTGTCGATTTCAATGGAGACGGACTTCTGCATCGAGGCCGTCGAGGACGCGCTGCATCGCTACGGCAAGCCGGAGATCTTCAACACCGATCAGGGCAGCCAATTCACCAGCCTGGCCTTCACCGACCTGCTCAAGCGCAACGACATCGCGATCAGCATGGACGGCCGCGGCTGCTGGCGCGATAACGTCTTCGTCGAGCGGCTCTGGAAGTCGGTCAAGTACGAGGAGGTCTACCTGCACGCCTACGACTCGGTATTGCATGCCAAGACCGCGCTTGGGTGCTACCTCGATTTCTACAACGCCCGGCGACCTCACAGCAGTCTTGATCGCAAGACGCCAGATCAGGTCTACTTCGCAGCACTGTCATTGGCCATGGCAGCTTAAACCCACGCAGAGAATCCACTTATAAATTCAGGCCCGCTGCACAGACGATCAGGGCCAGATCTCTGCCACCGTAACCGCGAAGGCGGGCCTCAAGATTCACGCTGAGCTCGACACCGGTATTCTACCCGACAGGAATCGCAGTGAGCGACGCCGAGATCAATGCCGTCAACCTCCGTCGTACGGACTTCCATGACGAGTGGAACTACGCGATCCTGCCGAAGAGGCGTCGCGCATAAGTAGTCATGCCTCGAATCCTGAATCAGTGGGCCGCTGCCGAACGACTCCGGCAGCGCTGAGTACCTGAGGGCGCGAAGTTCGAGCGTAATGGTGGGATTCGCAAGCTCACCCCAAGCAGCAAAGCCGAGCAAAATTCGGCGCGCGAGGCTCCAAAAGCCCTCACGCGCCGGTGACCGCTGCGGCCGTCAGGCGGTCGCGTCGCGCCGATGCGCCCAAGCGTAGAGGCTGGGCAGCACCAGCAGGCTCAACAGCGTAGCCGAGATGATGCCACCGATCACCACGGTTGCCAGCGGCCGTTGCACTTCGGCGCCGGTGCCGGTGTTGAGCGCCATGGGCACAAACCCCAGCGCCGCGACCAACGCGATCATGAGGATGGGCCGTAAGCGGGTCATCGCACCTTCGAGCACCGACTGCTCCAGACTACGGCCTTCCGACAGTCGCTCGCGGAACATCGAGACCATGACCACGCCGGTGAGTACGGCGACGCCGGACAGGGTGATGAAGCCCACGCCAGCGGTGATCGACAGCGGAATGCCGCGCAGCCACAGCGCCAGAATGCCGCCGGTGAGCGCCAGCGGTACGCCGGAGAAGACGAGCGCGGCATCCTTGACCGAGCCGAAGTTCATCACCAGCACGCCGAAGATCAGCAGCAACGACAGCGGCACGACCTGGGTCAGGCGGTTGGCTGCGGACACCATCTGCTCGAACGTGCCGCCCCAGACCAGGTAGTAAGCCGGCGGCAGTTTCACCGAGGCCTCCACCACGGACTGTGCCTCGCCGACGAAGCTGCCGAGATCGCGTCCGCGCACGTTGGCGGTGACGACGACGCGGCGCTTGCCGTTGTCGCGCGAGATCTGGTTGGGGCCGGTCGTGCGCTGTATGCGGGCGACTTCCGCCAGCGGCACGAAGCCGCCGGCGGGCAAAGCTACCGGCAGGCGCGCCATCTGGGCGGGATCGGAACGGATGGCTTCCGGCAGCCGCACGACGATGTCGAAGCGCGCGTCGCCGTCCATCATCAGTCCGGCAGGCGTGCCGCCGACCGCAGTGGCGACCAGATCCTGCACCTCGGCGAGGCTCAAGCCGTAGCGTGCGAGCCTTGCGCGGTCGGGAATCACCGTCAGCATCGGTAGGCCGTCGACCGGCTCGACCTTGACGTCGGCAGCGCCCGGAACCTGTGACATTACCGCGGCGATACGATCGGCCACCAGGGCGAGCTGCTCCAGATCGTCGCCATGTACCTTCACCGCCACGTCGGAGCGCACGCCGGAGATCAGCTCGTTGAAGCGCATCTGAATTGGTTGTGTAAAGCCATAGGCGGCCCCCGGCACCGCATCCACCGCCGCCGCCATTTCTTCGATCAGCTGCGCCTTGGGTTTGTGCGGGTCCGGCCAATCCGCGTGCGGCTTGAGCATTACGAAAGTGTCGGTTTCCGAAGGTGACATGGGATCGGTCGCCGCTTCGTTGGTGCCGGTGCGCGCGAACACGCGCTGCACTTCGGGCAGCGTCATCAGCGCGGCGTTGACGGATTTCTGCTGCAGCTGCGCTTCTTCAATACCGATGCCGGGCGCGCGCATGGGCTGAATGATCACGTCCCCTTCGTCGAGGTTGGGCATGAATTCGGTGCCCAGCTGCGTCGAAAGCCAGCCACTCGCAACCACCAGCAGCACCGCGGCGCCCACAATCGGCAGCGGAAAGCGGAGCGTGAACGCCAGCACCGGCGCATAAGCGCGCTTGGCGATGCGCACCAGGGCATTGTCCTTTTCGCTGACCGGCCCGGTGAGCAGTACCGCCACGAGCGCGGGCACCAGCGTCACCGACAGCAGCAGCGCTGCGAGCAGGGCCATCACTACGGTCATGGCCATGGGATGGAACATCTTTCCTTCCACGCCGGTGAGCGCAAAAATCGGCAGATTCACCAGCACCACCACCAGCACGCTGATGAAGCTGGGGCGGAACACTTCCTCGGTGGCTTCGCGTACCACGGACAAGCGGTGCGTGAGCGGCAGCAGGCCGCCGCGCCGATGCTGTTCCTGGCCGAGCCGCAGCAGACAGTTTTCCACGATGATCACGGAACCGTCGACGATCAGGCCGAAGTCCAGCGCGCCCAGGCTCATGAGATTGCCGCTGACCTTGCCGGCGACCATGCCGGAAAACGTCATCAGCAGCGACAGCGGGATCACCAGCGCGGTCAGTAGCGCCGCACGCAGATTGCCGAGCATCAGAAACAGTACGGTGACCACCAGCACGGCGCCCTCGATGAGGTTTTTCTGCACCGTCGCCACGGTTTTTTCGACCAGCGCGGTGCGGTCGTACACCGTGAGCGCCTGCACGCCCTGGGGCAGCTGGCGCCGGATTTCCTGCAGCTTCTGGTCCACCGCCTTGGCGACGATGCGGCTGTTCTCACCGATAAGCATGAATGCCGTGGACAGCACCGTTTCCTCGGTGCCGAGCTGGGCGGCGCCGGTGCGCAGCGGGCCGCCGACGCTGACCTGGGCCACGTCGGTGACGGTCACCGGCACGCCGTCGCGGCGGGCAACGACCACCTGGCGCAGATCCGCCATGTCCCGCAGCTGGCCCGGCACGCGCACCAGCAACTGCTCGCCGGCGCGTTCCACGTAGCCCGCGCCACGGTTGGCGTTGTTGGCTTCCAGCGCGGCAACCAGATCGGCAAAGGTGAGTTCGCGTGCGAGCAGCCGCGCGGGATCGGGCAGTACGTGAATCTGCTTGAGCACGCCGCCGATCGAGTCCACTTCGGTTACACCCGGCGTCTGCCGCAGCTGTGGGCGGATCACCCAGTCCTGCAGGGTGCGCAGCGCGGTGGCGTCGTAGGCGCTGCCGTCGGGCTGGCGCGCGCCGGCCTCGGCGGTGACGGCGTACATGTAGATTTCGCCCAAGCCGGTCGCGACCGGGCCGAGTGCGGGTTCCACGTCCGCCGGCAGATTGGCGCGAACTTCCTGCAGGCGCTCGTTGACCACCTGGCGCGCGAACCAGAGGTCGGTACCGTCCTCGAACACGGTGGTGATCTGCGCGAGCCCGTACTTGGAGATTGAGCGCGTCAGCTTGAGGCGGGGCAGACCGCCCAGCGCGGTTTCGATTGGGAAGGTGACGCGGTTTTCGACTTCCAGCGGCGAATACCCGGGCGCGCGCGCGGCGATCATGACCTGCACGTTGGTGATGTCCGGCACTGCGTCCACCGGCAGCAGCTGCCAGGCACGTACGCCGACGGCGCCGATGCCCAGCGCGAGCACCAGCACCAGCCAGCGCCGCGTGACGGCAAAATGTAAGAGGGCGTTGACCATGGCTCAGCCCTCCTCGCCCTGCGTCAGCCATTCCGACTTGAGCAGGTAGCTGCGGCTCACGGCGATGCGCTGGCCCGGCTGCAGGCCTTCGAGAATCTCCACCTCGCGACCGTCGTCCAGCCCCAGGGTGACCGGCTGCGGCATGAAGCCGGCGGCGGTTTCGACGAACACCACCGGACCTGCGTCCAGCGATTGGATTGCTTCGCCGGGCACCACCACAGCGGCCCTGCGGCTTTCGATCACCACCTCGGCGCGCACGAACTGGCCCGGCGCCAAGCGCCCTTCGGGGTTCGGCAGCTTGGCATAGGCCTGTACGGTCTGGCGCTCCCGGTCGATGAGCGGCAGCAGCTGCGCCAGCGTGGTGTGTGCCAGCAGCTGGCCATTGCTGTCCAGCAAGGCCAGTGGCTGGCCGACGCGAACCTTGCCGGCGTCCACCGAAGGCACCGCAAGCCTGGCCCACAGCGTGGAGGCGTCAGCGATCACGAACAGCGCGCGATCGGGGGCGGCGGCGCTACCGCCACGCGCGTCCAGCATCAGCACGCGGCCGGCCATCGGGCTCGTCAGTGTGTAAGACACCAGGCTGTCGTTGGAGTCGATGCGCGCGAGCGCCTGGCCGGCCTTGACCGACTCGCCCAGCGAGACCGAGACCGAGCGCACCGTTCCGGCATAGCGCGGCATTAGTTCCAGATAGTGGCTGGGCGGGATTTCCAGTGAGCCGTAGAGCGCAAGCCGGTTCTGCAGCTCGCCAGGACCGACCTCGGCGACGTCCAGACCGGCTTCGGCCCGGTGTTCGGCGCTAATGACAATCGCCTGGTGCTCCGCTGCGGCATCGGCCGTGGCGGTGGAATCGGGTTCGGTGGAAGAACAAGCCGCCAGTGACAGCGCGGCCAGCAACAGCACAGGCGGCATCGCGCCCGCGAAAATGAAGGTTTTCATCGTGATATTTCTCGTCTGGTTCGGGCGCGGTGTCAGGGCGCGGACAGCGCAGTCATGCGTTCGACGGCGACGCGAAAGCGATGGAAGTCGGCAGCCGTACTGAGCCGTTCCTGCTCCAGCTCCAGCCGCGTGCGGCGCGCATCCAGCCAGTCCAGCTGCGTATAACGCCCGCTTTTGTAGCCTTGCCGCAGCAGGCTCTGCGCGCGCTCGGCCTGGGGTATCAGCTCGATGTCCAGCCGCTCCAGCACCGTCGCGGCGTGCTTGAGTTCCTGCAACAGATCGAACAGCGCGGCTTCGGCGGTGAGCTCGGCGGCAGCACGCGCGGCTTCGCTGCGCACGCTCAGGGCCTCGGCCTCAGCGATTGCGCCTTGCTGACGGTTACGCCAGGGCAGCGGCAGCGTCAGTGTGGCGAGCAGCGCCACATCGTCCGTGGCCTCGAAGCGGCGCAGGCCGATGCCAACCAATGGCTGCATGCGGCTCTGCGTGATGGCATGGGCGGCCTGCGCCTGATGCAGCCGGCCCTCAACGTCGTAGAGCGCAAAGTCGGGACTCAATCGGAGCTGTGCCAGCAAAGCCGGACCGTCGGGCAACCCAGGCAGCGGCAGCAGATCGGCCTCGGCCTGTTCAAAGGCCGGTTCGTGCTCACCCCATTGCGCCGCAAGCAAGCGCCGCTGCACCAGCAGCAAATGCTCGTAGTGCTCCTCCTGCAGCCGCGAACGCTCCAGCGCGACGGCGGCCCGGTTGATTTCCAGCTCGCTGGCCGCACCTGCGCGAACCCGGCGGCGCACCGCCTCCAGCATCGCCTCGGCGTCCTGTACCGCCTGCCCGGCCAGCTTCAAGTTCTGCTGTTGCTCCACCACGTCGATGAACATGCGCGAGGTGGTCGCCGCAACATCCAGCCGCAGCAGAACCTCGCGCGCATCGACCCCGGCGAGTTCGGCGCCGGAAATGCCCAGGCGGGCATCGCGACGGGCGCCGGGTTCCAGCGGCAGCGCCAGTTGGATCGTGGTCTCCAGTTGGGACAGCCCGCGGTGCTCGCCAGTGCCAGGACCATTCTCCAGGGTGGCGATCAATTCGGGGTTGGGCCGCAAGCCCGCTTGCAGACGACGCGCTTCGGCGGCACGGCGCTCCCAGGCCATGACTTCCAGGTCCGGGTGCCCGCGCAGGGCCGCAGCCACCGCATCGCCCAGCGTCAGCATGCCGAGCGGGTGCGGCGGCTCGGGCGCCGGCAGCGTCACCGCCCAGGCCGGCGAGGTACAACACAACAGGCAGGCATGCCACAGGGCACGCCGAAAATAACGGCTCATTGCTCTCTCCATCGATACGGACCGGAACCGGCCCGAACGCGCAGCCATCACTGATGGCTGCGAACGGCGTCCCGCAGGCGGCACAGGGCCGCTGCGGAGGCAGGCTCAGACCGCCTGCCGCGGCGTCAGGAGATCAGGAGAGGCGGCGCGCGCAACGGCGGCCGCAAGGTTCTTCGAGGAGGAGCGGGTACAATCCAGCGCGATCGCAGGCGTGGAAAGACGTCGGGGCCGCCGAGCAGCACCAGTGTTGCCAGCAACGGCAGCAAGGCGAGGAAAACGGGGGGGCTATCGGCCCAAGCCAATGCCGCCGCGATCAAGCCATCGCTGACCAGAGAGATGTCGATGTCCTGATCTTGCGCCGTGTGAGGTGTTCCGACATCGGCAATGTACTGCACCGTGATACCGGCGCAGGCTTCAGATGGGCACGGCGGTGCGAGGTGTCGGTGCCAATGCAGATCCACGATTCGCAGCAGCGACATCGCTACCACAACCCATAAGATCGCGGCGCTGCGAAACGAATATTGACGGACGGATGCCATCGGACCTAGCCATGACGGGCACGTTTGCCCCTAATTCATTATGGTGCCTGCGCAGACTTTTTCAAGAAAACGACGGTCAATGCAGCAATTCTCATTATGCCTTCGATGTCAGGGTCGATTTGAGGCCGTAGATTTTGATTTGTGCCATGGGCGTATCATTTTGAAAAATAACGCTTATTGTAATCAGCAAGCCGTAGCCCGGATGAAGCGTAGCGGAATCCGGGCTACCGGCTTTTGAGCGACGGGTCAGCTCGACGCGCTTCCGGGACTAGACCAAGGCGTCGCGAATTTGCTGGAACAGGGCGCGATAGGCGCGGCGCTGCGCGCGACCGGTCTTGCCGTCCGTTTCGGCGACGTGCGTCATTTCGCGTCGCGCCTGACGCAACAGGCCACGAAATGCGGGGTTGTTGCATTGAGGATACCGCTCGGTCCATTCCGCCAGGGCACCGTCATCGCTCAACAGTCGATTGCGCCATTGCTCAGCGAGATTCTGGATCTTCGGATCGATCGATTTACCCTGATGGTGCCGATCGACCGCGCTACGGACCGGCGTGGTGTCGCCATCGCGCAGCAGTTTTCCGATCCGCTGCATCTGGCGTCGGCGTGCCTCGAAGTTCTTGAGACGTTTGTATTCGAGCACCGCTTCGAGCAGCCATTCATCGATGCCGGCCGCTTCGATCGCCGCATTGGGCAGCGCGCAAAACGCCTCGCCGAGCGCCTGCTGTGCCTGCGCGGCGCGTTTGAGTTCGGAACGGCTGGGGCCGTCGTCCTCGGGTGAATCAAAATCCTGACCGAATCGGCGGGGCATGGTGGTCTGGGGCAGGGCGGCGAAGGCGCTGGGTCGCGAATGATACGTGGCCTGCGTGCCGCCCGCAGGTTCGACCAAGCCCACCGCGGCTGTTCGTGTCCGGCCGTCGGTGGGAAGATAGGGAATGGTGATCTCTCAGTCTCTCCAAACCGGAAGCGCGACGCCCGCGTCGCCGGAAGCGCGCATGACACCGGCGGACCGCTACCAGGAGCTGTTCGTGGCGGTGCAGACCACCCAGGTGTTTGCGGACAGCAAGACCTTCGTCGACTGCTTTCCCAAGTCCGATGATGCGCAGATTCTGAAGGCGTATCGCGATGAACGGGGGGAGCCGGGCTTCGATCTGCCTGCCTTCGTTCATCGCTGGTTCGATCCGCCGGTGGTCCATCGCAGCGACTACGTGTCGGATCCGAGCCGAACGCTGGCTGACCACATTGATTCGCTGTGGCCGGCGCTGACGCGCCATCCGCGAGAGCACCCGCGCCATTCCTCGTATCTGCCGCTGCCGATGTCCTATGTGGTTCCGGGTGGGCGTTTCGGCGAACTGTACTACTGGGATTCCTTCTTTACGATGCTGGGCTTCTCGGGCCAGCGCCGTCCCGACCTGCTGCGCGCGATGGCCACCAACTTCGCGTATCTGATCGATACCTACGGCCACGTGCCGAACGGGAATCGCAGCTACTACCTGAGCCGTTCACAGCCGCCGGTGTTCGCGCTGATGGTCGAGCAGTTCGAGGAGCACGAGGTCCATCATGCCCTGCATTATCTGCCGCAGCTGAAGAAGGAATACGCGTACTGGATGGAAGGTGTCGAGTCGCTGGCGCCGGGCGAGGCGAATCGCCGCGTCGTGCGGCTGGAAGACGGAAGCTGCCTGAACCGTTACTGGGATGATCGCGACACGCCGCGCGAGGAGGCTTATGCCGAGGATCTCCACACCGCGAGCCAGTCCCCGCGACCGGCCCAGGCGGTGTATCGCGACCTTCGCGCCGGCGCCGAGTCGGGCTGGGATTTCAGCTCGCGCTGGCTGGAACAGCCGGACACATTGTCCAGCATCCGCACTACCGCGATCTTGCCGGTCGACCTGAACTGCCTGCTCTATCGGCTGGAAATCACGATCGCGAAGCTCGAAGATCTCGGTGGAGACAGCGACGAGGCGCATCGCTATGTCGTCAATGCGCACGCCCGCAAGAAGGCGATTCAGCAGCGCATGTGGAACGTCCAGCGCAAGGCCTTCTTCGACTTCGACTGGCAGCTCGATCGGCCGCGTGAATGCCTGACGGCGGCCACCGTGGTACCGCTGTACCTGCGCTTTGCCACGGTGCCGCAGGCGCGCGACGTGGCCGTGACGGTGCGTGAATCCCTGCTCGAACCCGGTGGTCTGGCCACCACGATGGTGCGCAGCGGCCAGCAGTGGGACGTACCCAATGGCTGGGCGCCACTGCAGTGGATGGCGGTGATGGGTTTCAGCCGCTATGGCGAGATCGAGTTGGCGGAATCCATCGCATCGCGCTGGTTGCGCACGGTGTCCCGCCACTATCGCCATGAGGCGAAGCTGGTCGAGAAATATGACATCGGCGCTGAATCCGAAGGCGGCGGCGGGGGAGGCGGCGAGTATCCCCTGCAGGACGGTTTCGGTTGGACCAACGGTGTGACGCGACGCTTGCTTGATCTCTACGGAAAATACGGCGCCGATGAGACATCGGCCGAGCACTCGCCGCCGGATCGTCGCGCGCGCTGAGAATCGTGGCGCGGTATCGGTGCCGGATCAGAACGAGGAGCCGGGCTGCTTCAGGAACGCGATTTCTTCGGGCGTGGAGCCGCGACCGGGCAGCGCTCGAACGGGTTCACGCTGCGCGCCTGCAGGCTACGGTCCTCGGCTTGGTCCAGCGGAAGATAGAAGAACGCACGTTCGATCGGACGCAATTGCTGGTCGAGCCCCCGGGTGCGAGGCCGTCCAGCGCCCACTGCCGGGCCAGGGCATCGGCGCCGAACGCCGCCGAGCTGTCGCGGAGAATATTGCGTCGAAACTGATCCACCAGGATGATCCGCGCCAGCGCGCCCGGTGCCGTCGCGGCCCAGGCGGCGAGCCCGCCGCGGCTGGCTTCTTCGACCGCGCGGCCGAAACGGCTGGCGATCTCGAGCGTCCACAGAGGCGCTCTTGCGAAACCACATCGGAGCCTGTATCCGCAGGATTTCGGTGTCGTCATTCGAGCGGCCGAACCAGAATTCGAGGACATCCTGTGCCCGAATATTCACCGCAGGCTCAGTCATAACCGAATGCCTGCGCCAGGGCGACCACCTCCACGGCGAAGGGACGGGCGTCGGCGCGCCAGGGCGGCGGTTCGCTCAGCGGCGGAACTTCCTCGAGATCCTGAATGAAACGAGGGCGTTCCAGGACTTCCGGCTCGGCGCCAAAGGGGGCGTTGTCCGGGCCGAATCCCGCATAGTCGCTGCTCTCGGGATGCTGCATCGCCTCGATCTCGGCCTCGTCCGTGGACCAGCCGAGCCAGTCACACAGATTCGCCAGGGTCTGCTGCGTATCGATGCGCAGGTCTTCGAGGCGCAGCAGGTGATAGCGCTGCTCGCCCATCGCTGCCAGCCCCTGCAGATTGGCCTGTACACGTAGCCAGGCCAGTTGCGGGTCCACCCGTGAAACACCGCCGAAATGGTCCTTCCAGTCCGGGGCGATGAACAGGCGACCGGCCAGGGCCTCGATGGCGGCGTCCCCGTGCGCGCGCGGATGGCGCACCAGGTGAATGTATCGGGCTTGCGGATGCCGTTCCAGCAGCGCGTCCAGCTCCTGCGGGCGCCAGCCGGCCGAGGTGTCCGGCAGTACGGGGTGTAGGGGTGCCACTTTCTGCAGTAGTTCCCGCGTCAGAGTGGCCACCGGAATCTGGCCGCGCGATTCCAGCCACTGGCGCGCCTGCTCGACCGTGTTCCGCGTCTGGCCGCCGAACTGCAGTTGTGCGACCAGCCGCAGCAAGCCGTCCTCCAGCCGCGATTCCGACCGGCGGAACGTGGACAGCAGATCGCCGAGCCGGTCGGTCATGAACAGGTTCAGTTCCGGTAGCGCATAGGCCTGGGTATGCATGCCCAGCATGGCGGCGACGCGCGCTGCGCCACAGTGCGGCATCGCCAGTATGACGACCGGATCAGGCATCGGCTTCGGGCGGGCTGCCGAGGAAGATTTCGGTGCCGCCGCGCGGATTGTGCACATACTGCCACCGACCCTCGCGCTGAATCGCGACCTTGGGTCCGAACACATTGGCCGAGCCCACGAACAGACCGTATGGCGTGGACGCCATGTTGCGCACGCCCCAGTTGTACTTGTTGCCGAAACCGGATCGGGTGACGCAGTCCCAGCGGACTCCGTCGGGACTGCGCCACAGGTTGAAGCCGCCGTAGCGACTGTTCAGTTCTTCCTTGCCCCAGCGCCGCATCATCACCAGCACTTCGTCGGGCCAGCCGTTGATCGGCAGGTAGGGCAGCATGTTGGCCCAGCACAGCGTGCCAGCGTAAAGATGGCCGTCGTGCGCCATCAGCCGCCACAGATAGCCGTTGAACAGGTTGTCGAAACCGGGAGAGTAGCCGGACAGCGGCACCTTGGCGCCATCCGGCGTGAGCCTCGATGACCCCATGCAAAGATCCCAGCTATCGTCCGGCCAGAGACGGATCAATTCGCAGGACGCGGGGCCGATTTGAAAGGCCCGGTGATAGCCGCCATTGGCGATTCCGGTGCCGATGTAGAGCGCTCCACGGAATTCGTACATGGATGCGCCGACTTCGTTGTACGGGCCGCGCCAGGCGCCGCGATCGATGACCTTGCGCCAATGATAGGGTGGTCCGCCTTCGCCATCGGTCTTCCATATCTGCATGCCGGTCGGGTTGACCGTCGCGGCGTAGAGATGGCCGTTGAACTCGGCCATCTCGAAAACCGTGACGTTGCCACGCTGGCCGAAACCCTCCGGTCCGGCCGCCGTCCACTGTGCGCTGTGGACATCGTCGGTACAGTAGATCGTGGCTTCCGAGCCGACGACTTCCTGAGCCTGCCCGCTCGCGCTTCTGGAACCCGTTGGCGAGGTGTGGACCCGGCCCTTGAACACCTGCAGGCTGCGGAAGCTGCGAACCGAGGCGTCCCAGGGCGGACGCGGCATCGATTCGAAGTCGCTGCCGTTCTCGCAACGCAGGATGTCCGGTGGCTCGGCCATCGCCGGCGCCCAGGTCGAGACATACAGGCAAGGCTTGCTGTCGCCCTTGCCCCGGAACACCGTCATTCCGCGAAAGCCGACGTAGCGCGGCACCTCGCGATTGTTGCTGCCCGGTACCCAGGCCGCCTGGTAAACGCGCACCCATTGGTCCAGGGGTGGATCGTAGCGCCAGATCTCGGCGCGCCGGTCCAGGTCGTAAAGATCGTCCGGGCACTCGACGGGCCACGGCACGAGATTCGGCAGCGGCTTGACCGATTTAATCATTGCGAAGGTGCCGCGCGTGGTACCGACGTAGAGCCTGTCTTCGAACCACGCCATCGAATGGGCGTAGTTGTTCAGTCCGTCGCCGAAGCCGCTTTCGTTGGTCAGCCAGAAGTCGTCTTCTGAGAGACCATAGCCAGAGGTGCCACGATGCGGGCCGATTACGGCAGCCACGACCACACTTCGATCAACAGGAAGCGGACAATCGCCCGCGTGAACACGTAGGCCGAGGGGTACCAGCCACTATAGATCTTGGCCTGGCCGGTCATTTCCGGGCGCAGGCGATGGTCCGGATCGTCCAGAGTCATCAGCACGCGTACAACCTTGCCGTATTCGCCCTGTTCGGCGTTCGGCGCAATGGCCGTGACCGTGCCCTTGAACGTGGTGCCCGGAAAGGCCCAGACCTTGACCTCGGCCGAGGTGTCGGTCTCGATCGAACCGACCGAGGATTCCGGCAATCTCACCTCGGCCATCAGTGTGCCGGTCTCCTCGATGGTCGCGATCAAACCGCCCACTTCATAGTACTGACCAATCGCGAACATCAATTCGTCCGACACCACGGTGCCCGCGATCGGTGCGCGGATGCGGGTGTACTCAAGCTGCAGCCGGGCGTATTCGAGCTGCGCCTTCTCGGCCTCGATCTCCGCTTCGAGCGCGGTGATCGATTCCTCGCGCGTCGGCGCCTTGACCAATGTCAGGTTGCTCTGGGCCTCCGCCAGCTCTTCCTGCTGCACGTCGGCCGTGCCCTTGGCGCGCTCGTAGTCCTGGATCGCTACGGCCCTGCGCTGGTAGGCGGAGTTCATGCGCCGCTCTTCGGCATCGGCGAAGTTCGCACGCACGCGCGCGGTCTTGACGTGCTGCTCGGCGAGCGCGATTTCCTCGCCGCGCGCGCCGAGGTGTGCCAATGCCAGCTCGGCTTCGAGCCGCTTGAGCTTGGCCTCGGAGGTCGCGACCAGTGCCTTCTGCGCGGCATCGCTGAGACGCGCGATTTCCTGGCCTTTGTCGACATGCACACCTTCGGACACGAACACTTCGCGTACGTCGCCGGCGATCAGCGCCCGCGTGTCGGCACGGTCCTTCGGCAGGATGACGAGCGAGCCGCTGGGCTCGTACGGATACGGAATCAGCCCCACCACGATCACGATGCCGATGACGATCCATCCGGTCCTGGATGGCAGGAATTTACTCAGTTTCATTGATCCGATCCGTCCCCGTCCCGACCGGTTGCGTCGGTATTGCTCAAAAAAGACATATGCCATGACCCCAAGGAAAATCAATACACCGGTGCCGCCGAACAGGCGTTCCAGCCAAGCCGCTGGATATATCACCAAAAGTGTCAGTACGGCCGCCCAATACAGCACAACGGTCGCCAGATAGAGGATTAGAGGTGCGCGCGCGACTTTGGGCCGGTCATCCCACGGCTTGCCGTAGCCGAGCAGCGCGGCGCGTGCGCGGTCGCGCAGGTCAGGCATACCGAGTCGGTGGGCCAGCAGGTAGTAGCCTTCGTGGCTCGCCAATGGATTGGCACGGAACAGCAGCGAGATCATTGAGATACCGGCCAAACCCAGCATCACCGTTGGCAGGGCGCTGGGGTGTCGGCGCAGAATCAGCCAGCCGTAGATCGCCACCACGAACACCACCAGGCTGGCATTGAGCGCGCTGCCGATGATGCGCACGCGCGCCCGTGTCGGGGCCCGTTCGGCCGGGCCTTCGGTGTCGCAGTACAGCTGCGGCAGGAAGCCCCAGCGAAAATTGAGACCGAAGCGGGGTGTCTCATGGGTACTGCGCCGCACCGCGTGGGCTCGGGCGCTCTGGCCCAGCACGTTGACCACAGTGCTGCAGAATAGGCCGAGGATCAGCAGCCGGAACGGGCCCAGCAATGGCAACGCGTCCAGCGTGGCTTCGTTTCGGTGGCTCCAGAACGCGAACAGCGCGATCACCGCCAGCACCCACATGATCCAGCGCAGTGTCGGATGGGTCAGTGTGAGGTTCACGGCCGCGCCGATCGGCATCCACGGTCTGGGATCGAGTTCGATCTTCAGCGGATTGGCCGCGCCGCGCACGCCGATTAGACCGGAGATCGCGCCCGGCCCACCGGGTGAAGCCAAAGAGCCGGCAGCGGTGGACGGCGGGAAGCCGGACGGTGCGCTGGCGCCGCCGCCGTGCGCCCAGGCGGCTTCCGCATCGGTCTGTGGTGGCACCGGCAGTGGTTCGCGGCGCCCCGATTTGAGCAGTCCGGCTTCGGCCAGGCGCAGCGCCAGCCACTCCATTGCAGCTTCGTCGGCGCGGCCATTGCTCGCATCGACCCGAGCCGCGGCATTGCGCTGTCCGTCAAACAGCTGTGCCAGCGCGAACTCCGAAGCATTCAGACGCAGTTCGGCGCCAGCTTCGTTGCGCAGCACCACGAGTTCGTGTTTTCCCTTGAGCTTGCGCTCGACGCCGGCCGCCGCGAGACGGCGAAACGGCGGACGCGGCCGGCGGTCCGGCTTGGCGGTGTCGGAGCTCATGCGCCGGACGATCAGCGCAGCATGCTGTTGATCTCGTCGAGATCGGCGGCGGTCAGTTTGCCTGCGGCCTGCTTGAGTTCGAGTGTCGACAGCAGATAGGCGTAGCGGGCCAGGGCGAAGTCTCGCTGCGCGGCGTAGCGCTCACGAACCGCGTTCAGCAGTTCAGCCTGCGTGCGCGTGCCCACGTCGAAACCGACCTGGGCCGCTTCCTCGGCGGCGATCGCGGATTGCACGGCGTTTTCGAGCGCATGGGAACGGGCCAGCGCGGAGCGGGCATTGAGGAATCCGCTGCGCGTGCTCTGGAGCGCTTGCGCGCGCGCATTTTCCAGCAGCGCCTGCTCGCTTTTCCACAACTTGTCGGCGTAACGAATGCCGGTGGAGATTTGTCCGCCGCTGTAGATCGGCAGGGTCACGCTGACGCCGATGCGCTCGTCGAGGTCCTCACGGGCGCCGGAGATGCTGCCGTCCTGGTCGAAGAAGGCATACGTGCCAAGCAGATCGATTTGCGGCAAGCGTTTGGAACGTGCCTTATCGTATTCCAGCCCGGCGATGTGAGCGACCAGGGTCTGCTCGAGCAGCGGCAGATTGTGCTGCATCGCGCGATCGATCCAGTTCTCGACACGGTCGTATTCCAGCGCCGGCAGCGGGACATCGGCCGGAAGCGTTTCGACGTCGGCGAACAGACGGCCCGAAACCAGTTCGATCTGCGTTCTGGCGATCTCGACCTCGTTCTCGGCGGAGATCTCCTGTGCCAGGACCAGATCCTGGCGCGATTGCGCCGCCTTGAGGTCGGCGTCTGCGACCATGCCGGAATCGAAACGGCCCTGCATCTGGTCGAGCTGACGTCCCACGGCCTCTTTTTCGGCACGTACCGAAATCAGCGTCTCCTGGGCACCCAGGAGCGCGAAATAGGCCTTGGCGACGCCAACCTGCAGTTCGTCCTTGGCTGTGGCGAGCGCAAGCCGCGCCTGGCCGATCTGGCTGTCGGCCTTCTTCAGGTCAATGAACTGATCCATCCTGAAAATCGTCTGTGACAGCGCCGCACCGTAGAGATAGCGCTCGAAATTGTCACTGCTGTTGATGGCCGGGAAGCCGTAGTAGGTGCCGTCCACTTCCTGGCGAATCCAGTCGTAGTCTGCCTGCACGCCAAGCTGTGGCAGGAGCTTGCCACGAGCGGCCGGCCGCGCTTCCAGCGCTGCGTTGTATTGCATCACCGCGGAACGGTAGGCGGCATTGTTCTCGATCGCGTTGACGTAGACCGTCACCAGATCCGCAGCTTGCGACTGTGCGTTCGAGACACCACAAAGTAGCAAGGCACCCAACACGCAGGTGCGGCGCATCGTGTGCCGCAGCCTCATGACCCCCATACGACCGGCTCCTTCCGCTTTCTATGAATGAATCCGCGCCCCGCCACGGATGTTGCCGCATCATACCGTCATGCGGGACCACTGATCATGACGATTTGCGTCGTCTTGCAGCTGCGCGCAGCAGATAATCGCGCGTCAGCGGCAGGTCGACCGGCGGCTTGGCCAGCTGGGCGTGAAACACCACCAGATCACCCCAGCGGAAACTCGCTTCGGACGCCTGCAGGTAGAAGCGCCACATGCGACAGAAGGCCTCGTCGAAGTGTTCGGACCAGCGCCGCTGTTCGCGCTGGAATCGCGTGTGCCAGACGGCCAGCGTCTTCGCATAGTGCTGTCGCCAGACTTCGAAGTCGCTCAATACCAAGCCGGTCGGTTCGATGGCCGCGATCATTTCGGACGCGGCCGGAATCGCCCCGCCGGGAAAGATGTACTTCTGGATCCAGCGGTTGGTTCCGCCGGGCGGTGTGGAGCGTCCGATGGTATGGACCAGCGCATGACCGCCCGGTCGCAGCAGTTCATGAATGCGCCGGAAATAGGTTCCGTAGTTGGGTCGGCCGACATGCTCGAACATGCCGACGCTGACGATGGCGTCGAAGCTGCCCAGCGTCTTGCGGTAATCCTCCAGCCGGAACTCGACCTGCCCTTTGAGCCCGCGTTCGGTCGCGCGCCGGCGCGCCACACGCAGCTGTTCCTCGGCCAACGTGATGCCGGTGATCTGGGCGCCATGGTGCTCCGCCAGATACAGCGCCATGCTGCCGAATCCGCAACCGATATCGAGCACGCGTGCACCCGGCTGCAGCCTGAGCTTGCGTGCGATGATTTCGCATTTGGCCTGTTGTGCCTGCTCCAGCGTGAAACTGTCCTTGGCGAAGTAGGCGCAGGAATAGTGCAGATCCTCGTCGAGAAAGCTCGCGTAGAAGTCCGGTTGCAGGTCGTAGTGGTGATGGATATTGCGCTGCGCGCTGCGCACGTCGTTGAACTCGTGCAGGCGCGAGCGCAGGCCTTTGAGCCGCCGGCTGATGGGACGTGATTCCCAATGCCCGGTGATGCGCAGGCCGGCGCCGAGCACCGCCAGCAGATCGTCGTCTGCGGGCTCCCAGCGTCCGTCGACGTACGCTTCACCGAAGCGCAGACCGGGATTGCGCAGCATCCAGCGCAGCGCGTCGGAATCCTTCAGCCAGACGCTGGCCTTGGGCTCGCCATAGCCAAGATGCCAGCGCTTTCCTTCGGGAGCGACGAACTCAAGCTGCGCGTTCTGCAGACCGCGCCCCAATAGATCAAGCAGTGCTTGCATGCATTGAGTATAGCGTCAAGCTTTGTGCAGGCAATGTCTGCGTAGAGCGGCTCGGGCAGATTCAGGCTGGCAACCCGCGTCTTCGGCAAGGTGGCGGCTGGTTTCTCCCAACATCATGGGCCGCGCGCGGCGGGGGGCTCGTCAGCGGATAGCTCGATGCCCAGGTTCAATTCCACCCAGATGGATAGCGGATCGTTGCGGAAAGCGTCGAAGTCGGCCCAGATATCCTGCTCGCGTGTAATGGCAGCCGGTAGTTCAGAGCGGATGGCGTTGACGATCACCGCGTCCTCGCGCAGCGCCATGCGCTCTACGTCGAAGCCCGAGCGCAAAACCCGCGACGATGGACACGACATACGCGTAACTGGACGCCGATCAGTGCCGTGACGCTCCATCCCGAACGTCCCACCGCCGCAGCCCGCCAGCGTGCTTCGGCGCCGGCGATCAACACTCAAATCGCTGCCTGATTCAGGCGACAACTATCTTGACACGCACCGCAGTCTCGACCAGCAGGTTTGACCGACTTGAGCTTGGCGTCAGTGAGTGGATTCTCGGGCATCGTTGGACTCCACTGCGGGGAAGTACCCTCACGGTTGAACACGAGTACCCTCGACGCAGCCCGCGAAATTTTCAGACCCCGATGAACAATAAGGAACGCTCAGTAGACCGTATTGTTCATCAAGCCATTGATTTCAAAAGAATCGCACAGTCCACCGAGCGCTACTGAACGATCCTGAGATCAGAAAAAACCGTCAGACGTTGAAGCGGAAGTGCATCACATCGCCTTCCTGCACGAGGTATTCCTTGCCTTCGAGCCGCCACTTGCCGGCTTCGCGCGCGCCGGACTCGCCCTTGTACTGGATGTAGTCGTCGTAACCGATGACCTCGGCGCGAATGAAGCCGCGTTCGAAATCGGTGTGGATCACGCCGGCTGCCTGCGGGGCGGTGGAGCCGGCGCGTACGGTCCAGGCGCGCACTTCCTTTTCGCCGGCGGTGAAATAGGTCATCAGGCCGAGCAGGCTGTAGGCGCCGCGGATCACGCGATTGAGTCCCGGTTCTTCCAGACCGAGATCGGCCAGGAACATTTCCTTGTCTTCTTCGTCCAGCAGGGCCAGTTCGGCTTCGATGCCGGCGCACACAGGGACGACTTCAGCATTGTCGGCGGCGGCAAAGGCCCGAACCCGGTCGACCAATTGGTTGCCGTTCTTGAGCCCGTCTTCGTCGACGTTGGCGATGTACAGCGCCGGCTTGGCGGTGATCAGATGCAGTTCGCGGATCGCCAGCTTTTCTTCGGCGTCCAGCTCCAGGCTGCGCACCGGCTTGCCCTGGTCGAGCTGGGCGAAGACCTTCTGCAGCACGGTCTGGCGGGCAACGGCCGCCTTGTCGCCGGACTTGGTCTGGCGCGCGGTCCGCTCCAGGGCCTTGGAGACGGTGTCCATGTCAGCAAGCGCGAGTTCGGTGTTGATCACCTCGATGTCGCGCAGCGGGTCGACCGAGCCGGATACGTGAATCACATCGTCATTGACGAAGCAGCGTGCGACCTGGACGATGGCATCGGTTTCGCGGATGTGCGCGAGAAACTGATTGCCGAGACCCTCACCCTTGGAGGCGCCGGCGACGAGGCCGGCGATATCCACGAACTCCACCGTGGTCGGCAGGATCTTCTGCGGTTTGACGATCTCGGCCAGCGCATCAAGGCGCGGATCGGGTACGCCGACCACGCCGACGTTCGGGTCGATCGTGCAGAACGGATAGTTCTCAGCCGCGATCTGGGCCTTGGTCAAGGCGTTGAACAGGGTGGACTTGCCGACGTTCGGCAGGCCGACGATGCCGCATTTGATGCCCATGGCGTGAATCCGCGAGAGGGGTGGAAGGTCTGGAAATCGTGCAGCTCGGGCGCGGGGCCGGGGCGGCACGGGGCGCGCATTTTCTCACATGCGCCTGGGCTGTGCGGAGCAATGTCGCGGTCTCAGGTGCCGCGCCGGTGCAGTCCCTGGGTGGCACGATCCCAGCCGCCGTCGTAGAGCACACGCATGGCCGCAACGCTGTCTTCGATCGCATCCTCGATGGCGCGTGCGTCGGCGGCGATCGGCTTGCCGAGCACGTAGTCGAGCACCATGTCCTTGTGTCCGGGGTGGCCGATACCGATGCGCAGGCGGGCATAGTCGGGGCCGAGGCAGCGGTGCAGGTCGCGCAGACCGTTGTGTCCACCATGCCCGCCACCGCGCTTGAGGCGCACGGTGCCGGCCGGCAGATCGAGTTCGTCATGCGCAACCAGAACCTGTTGCGGCGCCAGCTTGTAAAACGCGGCCAATGCCTGAACCGCGAGCCCGCTGCGGTTCATGAAGGTATCCGGCTTGATCACCCACAGGCGATTGCCGGCGATGTCGAGTTGCGCGACTTCGCCGTGATAGCGCGATTCGGAACGGAACTGGCCGCCGAAGACGGCGGCCAGTCGGTCCGCAAACCAGAATCCGGCGTTGTGCCGGGTCTGCGCATAGCCGGCCCCGGGGTTGCCGAGACCGGCGATCAGCCGGATATCCGAAGACACGCCGGAATCAGCTGGCCTCGCCTTCTTCACCGCCTTCGGCGGGATCGCCCGCGTCATCGGCGGCGCTGATGCGCGGCAGGTGGATGGCGGCCACGGCGGCATCGTTGCCGTGCTTGAGTTCAACCAGTTCCACACCTTCGGGCAGCGTCAGCTCGGACATGTGGACCGATTCGCCCACGTTGAGCTGGGTCACGTCGATCTCGATGAATTCCGGCAGGTTCTGTGGCAGGCATTCGACTTCGATTTCGTTGACCAGATGCTCAAGCAGACCGCCACCGGTCTTGACGCCCACTGCAATCTCGGCACCCTTGAAGTGAACCGGCACGTGCATGCGGATCGTCTGGTCGTTGCGCACGCGCAGGAAGTCAGCGTGCATGATGATCGGCTTGGCGGGGTGACGCTGCAGATCCTTGAGGACCGCCTGCTCTTCCTTGTCGCCGACCTTGATGGTCAGGACGTGTGAGTAAAAGGCTTCGGTCTCGAGGTGCTTGGCAAGCTCACGATGCTCGACGGACAGCTGTTGTACGCTGAGATCGCCACCATAGATGATGGCCGGGACACGGCCTGCGCGACGCAGGCGGCGGCTCGCACTCGTGCCCTGCGCGTCGCGAACTTCGGCGTTCACGATGAAATTTTCTGACATGGAAAAACTCCTGTTGGATAGTGCCCGCGGCCGCGACCAGCCACGGGGGCGCGGGATTCTACACGAATCGCGGACTTTGCTTGGATTGCGGTGCCTTCCCGATCAGGCCGGGCGCCGTTGTCCCTGGAGGCTGGAGGATGCCGATATGAGCGGCGCCATCGAGTGGTTCGTAGCCGCGCTCACGGTCGAACAGCGCGTTCAGCGGTTCGCCGACCTCGGCCGGGTCGAAGCCCTGGCGCTTGAGATCGACCTTGCGGTACTTGAAGGTGGATGTGACTTCCTGTTCCGTGCGCAGACGGATGAACAGTGGCACGGCGTACTTGGGCAGGCGCGCGAACTCGGCATAGGTCCATGCGCGGTCCTCGAAACGCAGGAACGGCCGCTGCGGCTGGGAACGGGCGAGGGATGCCAGCCTCGCGCCCACCGACCGGTGCTGGTCGCGGCTCAGCGTGGCGAGATTCCTGGCACCGCGCCGCAGTTGCGGCCATTCCGGCAGGATGCGCAGGCTCTGCCGCGCCAGGGCGCCGAAGGTGACCGGCGTCGAATCACTCATCTTGACTGTGCCTTTTGGAAGATTGGCGGGATCGCGATCAGGATGGGGATCGGCGCCGAGCATGGACGGCGGCGGCCGGGCGCGGCAAGCTTGCACCATACGCGACGGTATTGACGCCGTCCCGCGAGTCAATCACGGACCACCGATGCTGAGAACCCTGAAGCTGTGGGCGCGACCACGGCGCGTGCACATGCCGGTCGGCGGCACATCCGAACTGCGGATGCGGGTCTGGCCGCAGGAGATCGATCTCAACCTGCACATGAACAACGGCCGCTACTTCAGGGTGGCCGATCTCGGCCGGCTCGACTGGTGGCTGGAGACCGGTGTGTGGTGGCCAGCGATCCGGCGTGGCTGGCGGCCGGTGGCCGGCGGCGCGGACGCTCGCTTTCTCAAATCCCTGCAACCGTTCCAGGCGTACCGCTTGCAGACGCGGATGCTGGGCTGGAACGACAAATGGTTCTTCGCCGAGCATCGCTTCGTGTGCAAGGGGCAGGTCTGGGCGGTGATCAATGTGCGCTACCTGTTCGTGGCCAAGGGGCCGCGACCCACGCCGGCCGAGGTGCTGGCCCTGGTCGGGCACACCGAGCCATCGCCAGCGCTGCCGGACTGGATACAGCTCTGGGACGATGCCCAGACGCGCCTGACCCGCAGCATCCGCTCGCGTTGAGCCCATTCCTGCCAAAATGACCCAGGTGTTCCATGACCCAGGCTGAAACCCTTCCCTATCCGCGTTTGCTCGCGCCGCTCGATCTCGGCCACACCACGCTGCGCAACCGCGTGATCATGGGATCGATGCACAGCGGGCTCGAAAGCTCGCGGGATTTTTCGAAGCTGGCGGCCTTCTACGCCGAGCGTGCGGCCGGTGGCGTGGGCCTGATCGTCACCGGCGGCTTCTCGCCGAACGTGGCGGGCTGGGTCTATCCATTCAGCGGCATGCTGGCCACGCCTTCGGCGGCGCGCCGTCATCACAAGATCACCGGGGCGGTGCATGCCGAAGGCGGCAAGATCGCCCTGCAGATTCTGCACGCCGGGCGTTATGCGCATCACCCGTTCGCGGTGAGTGCCGCGCGTCTGCGCTCGCCGATCTCGCGCTTCACGCCGCACGCATTGTCGTCACGCGGCGTGGAACGCCAGATCGCGGCCTTCGTGCGCTGCGCGAAATATGCCCGCGAAGCGGGTTATGACGGCGTGGAGGTGATGGGTTCGGAAGGTTATCTGATCAATCAGTTCCTGGCCGAGCACACCAATCCGCGCACCGACGAATGGGGCGGAGCCTTCGAAAACCGCATGCGCTTTCCGGTGGAGATCGTGCGCCGTATCCGGGAAGCGGTGGGGCCGGACTTCATCATCATCTACCGTTTGTCACTGATCGATCTGGTTCCGGACGGTCAGAGCTGGGAGCAGGTGGTGATGCTGGCCCAGGCGATCGAGGCGGCGGGCGCCAGCATCATCAACAGCGGCATCGGCTGGCACGAGGCCCGAGTGCCGACGATCGCCACCAGCGTGCCGCGCGCCGCGTTTGTCTGGGTCACGCAGAAGCTTCGTGAACACGTGGCGATTCCGATCTGCGCGGCCAACCGCATCAATACGCCCGAGGTCGCGGAGCAGGTGCTGGCCGACGGGATCGATCTGGTGTCGATGGCGCGGCCGCTGCTCGCGGACGCGGCCTTCGTCAACAAGAGTGCGGCCGGGCAGCCACGGGACATCAACACCTGTATTGCCTGCAATCAGGCCTGCCTGGATCATGTGTTCAAGGCCAAGCGGATTTCCTGTCTGGTGAATCCGCGCGCCGGCCATGAAACCGAACTGGTTTATGCGCCGACGGCGCAGGCCAGGCGCATCGCCGTGGTCGGGGCCGGTCCGGCCGGCCTGGCCTGTGCCACGGTGCTGGCGGAACGTGGGCATCAGGTCGATCTGTTCGAGTCCGCGTCCGAGATCGGCGGGCAGTTCAACATGGCCAAGCGCATACCGGGCAAGGAAGAGTTCCATGAAACCTTGCGCTACTTTAAGCGGCGCATCGTCGCCACCGATGTTCGCCTGCATTTGCAGCACCGCGTCAGCGTCGAGGAACTGGTCGGCGGCAATTTCGACGATGTGGTGCTGGCCAGCGGCGTGACGCCCCGCGAGGTGCATCTGCCGGGCGCCGAGTCGTTGCCGCCCGGTCGCGTCGTGTCCTATCTGGATGTGCTGTCGAAGAACGCGCCGGTGGGGCCGCGCGCGGCCATCATCGGCGCCGGTGGCATTGGTTTCGACATGGCGGAGTTCCTGGTCGACGAAGGGCATTCGCCGGCCTTGGACCCCGAGGCCTGGCGGCGCGAATGGGGTGTGATGGATCCGGCACAGGCGGTCGGTGGCGTGGTCGCACCGAACCCCGGTGCGCCGGCGCGGCAGGTGTTTCTGCTGCAACGCAAGACCGGCAAGGCGGGCGGCGGGCTGGGCAAGACCACCGGCTGGATACATCGCGCCTCGATCAAGATGAAGCGTGTCGAAACCATCGTTGGCGTCAACTACGAGAAGGTCGACGAGGACGGCCTGTGGATCAGCTTCGGCGAAAGCCGCGAGGGCCTGAAGCGCCTGGACGTGGATACCGTGGTGATCTGCGCAGGGCAGGAGCCACTGCGCGAACTGGAGACGCCGCTGATGCAGGCCGGCATCAAGCTGCATCGCATCGGCGGGGCCGATGTCGCCGCCGAACTCGACGCCAAGCGTGCGATCGATCAGGGCAGCCGGCTCGCCGCGCGCTTGTGAGGCTTACGTGTCGCCGTGGCGTTGCTCAGGCGCGCGGATCGAAGTCCTTGAAGCGTTCGGCCATGTCCCGATAGAACTGTTTTTGTTCGTCGAGTTCGGCCGGCGGCAATACCACCGACAGCGTCACGATCTGGTCGCCGGCCGGCGTGCCGGGCAGGCCTCGTCCCTTGAGGCGCAGCTTGCGCCCGTTCTGGGCGTTGGCGGGAATCTTGAGTTGCACACTGCCGCCCAGCGTGGGCACAGGCACGCTCTGACCCAGGGCCGCTTCCCAGGGCGCGATCGGTACGGTGACGTGGATGTCTCGTCCCTGTGCACTGAACTGCGGATCGGCCCTGAAGTCGATTTCAAGCAGCAGGTCGCCGCCGCGCAGACCCTGGCCATTCAGGCGGATCGTCTGGCCGGCGGTCACGCCCTTGGGTATCCGCACCGACAAGGTCTTGCCGTTGACGCCGATGCTCTTCTGCGCGCCGTTGAACGAATCTTCCAGCTGAATCTGGACCTTGGCGCGTTGATCCTCACGGCCGGCGAAGCCACCGCCGAAGTCCTCGAAACTGCGTGAACCGCCGAAGCCGGCGCCGCCGCCCATGCCGCCGCCCATGCCGCCGCCGAACAGGTCCGAGAAGAAGTCCGAGAATCCGCCCATGTCTTCAGGCCGGGCGCGGCCGGCACCGCCGCCGAAATTGGGTTGCCAGCCTGGCGGGGGCGTGAAGTTCTGGCCGGCCTTCCAGTTTGGACCGAGCTGATCGTAGGCGCGACGTTTCTTGTCATCCGACAGGACTTCGTAGGCTTCGCTGACTTCCTTGAACCGGTTTTCGGCGCCGGCGGCCTTGTTCTTGTCAGGGTGGAATTCGCCCGCGAGCTTTCGATAGGCACGCTTGATCTCGCCGGCTGGCGCGCCGCGTTCCACGCCGAGAATCTTGTAGTAATCCTTGTACTCCACAGACACGCTCTCCAAAAAAAGCGGGGCGCTTCACGCGCCCCGCTTAATCACACCATCTTCCCTTGCTCAGGCGCTGACCGCAATCCGGCGGGGCTGGGAGGCGGCGCGCTTGGGAATGCCGATCTCCAGCACACCGTTCCGGCCGTTGGCGGTGACGCCTTCGGCGTCGGCCGTGTCCGGCAAGGTGAATCGGCGGTGGAAGCGGCCCGATGCACGTTCCATGCGGCGACGTTCCGCGCCTTCGGGTTTCTCAGCTTCGGCGCGCGAGCCGGCAATCGTCAGTACACCCTTCTCAAGGGTCACTTCGATGCTGGTCGGGTCCACGCCGGGCACGTCGATGTACAGCGCAAAACGGTCGGCATATTCCTCGATGTCGACCGGCGGAACCCAGTCGGCGGTGGCGCCACTGGTGTCGTTGGTGGCGGCACGGTCAAACATTTTGTTCACTTCCTGCCACAGGTCACGGTGCAGGGACCAGGGTTCATATCGTGCGACGTTCATGGCTGTTGCCTCCAATTGATGCTGCCAATCGAAGCAGCGGTTGATTACGTCACAGAAGATGGGGCTGAGGGCATCTTTTTCAAGAGCCGGCGTGCCGGTCTGGCTGGCGCTTGTCGCTATACTTGCGCCCCTTTTTTGTTTTTGCCCGCCCCGCCGTGACTACTGACGCCCCGCGCAGGTCCGAAGCCGCCGATTGGCGCATTGATTCGTGGCAGTCGCGTGTCGCCACGCAGCAGCCGAACTATCCGGATGCCTCCGCCCTCCAGGCGACGCTGGGCAAGCTGAGCCGGCTGCCGCCGCTGGTCACGTCCTGGGAAGTCGACGCCCTGCGCACGCATCTCGCCGATGCCCAGGCCGGGCGCGCCTTCGTGCTGCAGGGCGGCGACTGCGCCGAGTCCTTCGCCGATTGCACGCCGGACATCATCACCAACCGTCTCAAGGTCTTGCTGCAGATGTCCCTGGTGCTGGTGCATGGACTGTCGACGCGTGTGGTTCGACTGGGACGATTCGCCGGCCAGTACGCCAAGCCGCGCTCGGCCGATCTGGAAACCCGCGACGGCGTCACCTTGCCGTCCTATCGCGGCGATCTGGTCAACGCGCCCGAGTTCACGCCGGAAGCACGCATACCTGATCCGCGGCGACTGATCGAAGGTCACGCCAATTCGGCGATGACGATCAACTTCGTGCGCGGTCTGGTCGACGGCGGCTTTGCCGACCTGCACCACCCGGAATACTGGAACCTGTCGTGGATGCCGCATTCGCCGCTGGCCAAGGCCTATCGCGAACGCGTGGAGTCCATCGGCCGTTCGCTGCGCTTCATGGAGACCCTGGCCGGACAGGAGATTCACGAATTCAATCGGGTGGATTTCTACACTTCACACGAGGCGCTGCTGCTCTACTACGAACAGGCGCAGACCCGGCTGGTGCCGCGCAAGCCGGGCCATTACAACCTGTCCACGCATTTTCCCTGGATCGGACTGCGTACCGCCGATCTGGACGGTGCGCATGTCGAATACATGCGCGGCATCCGCAACCCCGTGGGCGTCAAGGTCGGCCCGGGCGTGTCGCCGGACGGGTTGCGCGCGCTGTGCGATCGCCTCGATCCGACGCACGAACCGGGTCGACTCACGCTGATCAGCCGCATGGGTTCCGACAAGATCGCCGAAGGCCTGCCACCGCTGATCGAGGCGGTGCGCGATCGCCCGGTGCTGTGGATGGCCGACCCCATGCACGGCAACACGATCTCAACCGGAAACGGTCTCAAGACGCGTCCGTTCGAGCGCATACAGGCCGAGTTGCTGTCGGCCTTCGAGGTGCATCAGGCGCACGGCTCGCGTCTCGGCGGTGTGCATCTGGAGCTGACCGGAGAAGACGTGACCGAATGCACCGGCGGTGCTCGGCAGTTATCGGAAACCGATCTGGAACGCGCCTACCGCTCGAATGTCGATCCACGGCTCAACTACGAACAGGCCCTGGAAATGGCGCTGACGATCGTGGACCGCTGCGGTACCTGAGTCAGGTGCTGCGCCGCCACCCGAGCACGATCATCACCACGCCGGACAGCACGCAGCCGATCGCGATCCATTCGTTCGGCAGGATCACTTCGCCAGCGAAGCTCACGCCCAACAGCACTGCAACCACCGGATTGACGTAAGCGTAGCTGGTGGTCAGTGCCGGCGCCACATTCTGCATCAGATAGACGTAGGCGCTGTAGGCGACGAGGCTGCCGAACACCGTCAGATAGGCAAGCGCGAGCAAGGCCTGCGGCGACACGTCCAGGCGCCAGCTTTCGCCGCGTGCGGCGCTGCCGATGAAGAACAGCAGGCCGGCGCACAGCATCTGGCAGGCGCTGTTCATCAGTCCGCCCGGCAGCGCCAGGCGACGGGAATAGACCGTACCGAAGGCCCAGCTCACCGAGGCAAACATCAGCAGGCCGGCCGATACCGGATTGGCGGCGAAGTCGCCGCCCAGGTTGAGCAGCACGATGCCGCCGAAGCCCAGCGCCAGCCCGATCCATTGAAACCGACCGGGCCATTCGCCCCCCAGGCCGGCGATCAGGCTGGCCCACAGCGGCACGGTGGCCACCGCCGTGGCGGCCAGGCCGGAGCCCACGGACTGCTGTGCCAGCACCACCCCGCCATTGCCGAAGCACAGCATCAGCAGGCCGATCAAGGCAGTGCCGGCCCATTGTCGGGCGCTCGGAGCGGGACGGCCGCGCAGGCGCAGCACCGTGTAGAGAATCGCGCCGGCGATCGAAAAGCGCAGGCCCGGGAAAAACAGGGGCGGAAAGCCTTGCAGCGCGAAGTGGATCGCGAGATAGGTCGAGCCCCAGACGAAGTAGACGGTCGCCATCGCCAGGATGGCGGTGGCGCTCGGCTCATTGCGGCGCGACGGTGCCTGCGTGCTCATGGATGAGGCTCTGCGCGGCGGAAAGGCGGCGCATTGTAGCGGAGCCTTGTATACGGCCCGCAGCTACGCGCGCCGAGCGGCGCTCGGGAATTTCTACACCGCTTGTTGCGTCCGCGCGTGGTCGCCGTAGCCGAAATGACCGGCCGTTTCGCCGGTGAGCCGGGCGACGGTCTGCATGTCCTCGTCCGCCAGCGGCGTGGCCGAGGACGAGGGCCGCAGGCGCGCCGCGGCGCTCTCCAGCAGCTTGCTGCCGGGATCGAGCCGGCAGTGCGAAAACAGTTTGCCCAGGGTTTCGCGCGGCGCTGCGCAGAGGTCCTCGTGACGGACCACGATGCAGGCCTCACGCAGGGCCGGTGAGGCGTCCAGCCGTTGTGCGATGAAGCGGTGTACGTCGTCCCACAGACGCGCCAGACCTTCGACCTCACGCCCTTCGACCCAGGCCTGCAGGATGGACGCGGCCTGTGAGCCTTCACCGATGTTGACGGGGCGGCGATCAAGCCCGAATTCGTAGTGACCGACACGCTGCATGTAGCGCAGGGCGCGCGGGTCTTCGCGGTGCAGTTTGCAGAAGCGTGTGTGCTGACTTTTGAGCGAGGCGATATGCGCTGCCGGCTCGCGCACCGGAATCACGAAGCGCGCGTCCGGAAACAGCCTGAGCAGGTATTCCAGGCGCGTGATGTTGTAGTTGCCCTTGGCCAGATAGCGTGAACCTCGACGCAGCCACAGCATCTTGCGCAGATGGTTGCGGTAGAAGTGCTCGAACTTCGGTGCCTCGGTGCTGGCATCCAGCACATTGCTGCGCAGCGCGCTGTGCAGCTCCGGGAAGAAGGCCATCCACACCGGTTCTTCCACCGCCTCGGGGCTGTCCGGCGAGACCTCGATGCCGTCGCCATGGGCACGCTCGATCTTCTGCTCCTGTCCGCTGCGCGAGCGGTCGAGAAACCAGTTCCAGAAGAACGGCGTCAGCACCAGCGGGAAGTCCTTGTAGGCGTGCGTCGCACACTGTTCGTGTTCGGCCAGGATTTCCAGAAGGATGGTGCTGCCGGAGCGGGCCAGTCCGCTGACGTAGATCGGCGCCTCGGCCTTGATGCCGGAAATCCTGTCGTCGAGTACCGAGCTTTCGAGATTGCCCATGCGCACCCAGAAACCCGGGTGCTGGTTGACCGATTTTCCGAGCCAGTCGACCCAGCCCGGAACTTCGAATTCGGATGTCCTGCCGGCTTCGCTCATGCGATCGCCCTCGCGTGTTTTATTCGATGCGGAAGCCGAGCTTGAGCCCGAGCGCGCCGATGGTGACCGCCAGGATGAAGCTGAACTCCCAGCCGCGCAGCCAGCCCGGACCGAAGCCGAGGTAGTGCCTTTCCGGCAATTCGATCTCGACGGCATCCACGGCCAGATCCTCTGGCAGATAGCCGGCCGGATTACCGATCAGGGCATTCCACCAGGCACGTTTGTGCAGCACCGGCACGGGCTTGTCCATGGCATGGTCTTCCAGCGTGCTGCCGGATTCGTCGGTGATCAGGACATGGGCCGTCTTGTCCGAACCCGGCACCGAGGCCCATTGCGCGCTGTAGCCCTGTTGCGGGTGCGTGCGGGTTTCGACGGTGGCGCCGGGCGCCGGCCACGAATAGCCGTAGGCCGTGCTCATCCAGGCCAGCAGGCACAGCACCGGTGCCATCGCGATCACGGCCGGTATCACCACGATGCCGGCCTGCTTGAACGCGAGCCCGAGCATGCGCCGCATCATCGGCGTGGCTTCGGAGAATTCGCCGTCGAAGCTGTTCAGCGCCCGCTGCGCTTCGGCCAGCTCGCGTTTGGTCGCGGAAATACGCTTCTGCGGAGACAGCAACCAGTACAGTCCCATCGAGGCGACACCGCCGACCACGCCCCAGATCCAGAGTCGGAGCGTGGCCGGAACGGCACCACTGCTGGCGCCATCGATCCAGTAGAACAGCGGTGCCGGCAGGTCGAGAAGGCCCATGCTCACCGGCTTACGGCGCCTGTTTGTCGTTGGTGGCGCTGTTGTCCTTGCCGTTGTTGGCGGCCGCCTTGCGCTGCTTGAGCATCTTGCGCACCGGCCACATCACGATGAACGCCACGGCCGCGAAGATCGCGGCGACCAACGCCCACAGGGCGCTGAGCAGGCTCAGGCCGGCGCCGGGGCCGACGTAGGCCTGGGCCGGAACGGCAACCACGGCGAGGGCCAGGGCCAGCGGGGCGAGTTGGGCGACACGACGGCTCAGGTTCGGATTTTGGGCTTTCATGATCTAGCCTCCTTGGGGGGTCTTCAGGGTATTCCGGAAATCGGCATCCAGCATCGTCGGGTCTACCCGATGGGCGCCGGAGATGATCGGGATATAGGCATCCTTGTCGCCGCGCCGTTCGGGATTCATGTACTCCCAGGCGATGCGATTGTCCGGGGTGACTTCGAGCATGCGCCCATTCTGGGCGTCGCTGATCAGGGTGTTGCCGTTGGCGAGACGTTCCTGTACACCGCGAATGACGCTGTGGAACGGCTTGTCCTCGGTGCCGGTATAGCTCCAGCTCACTTCATAGGTCTTGGGGTCGAACTCCAGGATCTTGGAACGGCCGCCGGGACCGAAGTGCCCGTTGTTGTCGAACAGCAGGAAGTGGCCGTTCGGCAGCATGTCGGGATCGTGCTGGCCGATCCACGGGCCACGGATCGCCCAACTCATCTTTTCCTGTTCGAGATCGATCAGGGCAAGTGCGCCCGGTTCGCGCATGGAGATCAGCACCTGACCTTCCTTGGCGAAGTCGAAGACTGCGGCCATCTCGGCGGTAACGTAGTCCACGCCGTTGGTGTGCAGGAAATCGCCGGCGTCGAGCAGGTACCAGGGCACGATGTCGAGCATGCCGCGGAACGGCGAATTGACGAAGGTCTCCAGCAGCGGAATCTTCTTGAGCTGCTTGCCTTCGGGCGACAGTTCCACCAGATAGTCGTCGATGCGTGGCGGCTGCAGGAAGGTCGCTTTTTCGATCACGTGGTGCGTGATCGCATGGGTCAGGGTGAACACCCGACCGTCCGGTGCGATGTCGATATCGTGGTGGCCGCGTTCCAGGTACTTCCAGATCAGCTTGGAATCGCGATCCATCTTGACCAGGCCATAGCCGTGCGGGGTGTCGCCGACACCGTCGTAGACCACCAGCAGGTCACCATTCGGATACATCAGCGCCTTGCGGAAATAGGTGTTGACGTCGTCGACCGGATCGGTGACGGCCGAACTCTTGTCCCACACCTTGCTGTAGGGCATGTACCACTCGTGAACCACATTGCCCTGGAAGTCGATCAGGAACGCTTTCTGGGTATGGCCGGAGGTGTATAGGGTCAGGCCGCTCTGGACCAGGTCCGGGTCAAAACTCACGACACCACGTTGCGGCGTGCTGGCTTTCCCGTAGAGGTCGGTCTTGACCGGATCGATATAGTCGGTGCGCTGGTGGATCAGCGCGTTGCCGGCGAGGTAGGCGTCCCGGAAAAGCTCGTAAGGAAAGACCTTGCCGAGCACCACGAAGCTACCGGCGCAAAACGCCAGGAAGGCGACACACAGGATCAGTACAAGTTTGTAGAGCGCATCACCAACACGGTCCAGCATCCCTGAGCTCCTCATAGGCATGGGGTGTACTGCGGAGAGTGGTCGACGACAAGCGACTGCGCCCTTCCGACTGCCCCGTGTAGCGAAATGTAAATTTTAAATTCTTGAAATTTTGAGTATCTGTGCTTCAGACCGGCGTGGGAGCCGCGGCTTCCGGGGCGCCCGAGCCGTTCGCAAAATGCAAGCGGCCCGTGGCGGAACCTGAATGTGGATCGTACGTTAAGCTTGAATGCCTGAACCGACTGTTAACATTTTCCCTTGTCGCATGGGGTCATTGTCGCCATGTCGGGACGCTGTTGCTGGCGTCCCGCTTGAGTCCGGGCGGTGAGGTCTATAGAATTCGCGGGCTTCGCGTCCTCACCGGAATCGCGTGGCGTTGGCAGGGCCGTCGTGACGACGACGGATCGATGAAACTTGGAGGAATTCAGCATCGCGCAGGAAAAGAGTGACCGCCGTAACGAACAGATCACCGTGCCACGTGTACGTGTGGTTGGCCCCGAGGGAGATCAGGTCGGAGTCATGATGACTCGCGACGCACTCGCGAAGGCCGAAGAGCTGGGATTGGATCTGGTGGAAGTGTCGCCGAATGCAGATCCTCCAGTCTGCAAGATCATGGATTACGGCAAGTACGTTTTTCAGAAGGACAAGGCCCAGCAGGCGGCGCGGCGCAAGCAGAAGCAGGTGCAGATCAAGGAAGTGAAATTTCGGCCCGGCACCGATGTTGGTGACTACCAGGTCAAACTTCGCAATCTGCAGCGATTCATCGAAGAAGGTGACAAGGCCAAGATCACGGTTCGCTTCCGCGGTCGCGAAATGGCGCATCAGGAACTCGGGCGCGATCTGCTGGAACGCATCCGCGCCGATCTGGACGAAATCGGACAGGTCGAGCAGTTCCCGAAGATGGAAGGCCGCCAGATGGTGATGGTGGTGACGCCGCGCAAGCACTGAGCTTGCGCAGGTGGATTTTCCAACAAGCTGCATACGGCCTTCAAAATGCGTCCATGACGCTGCCGGATGGAGCATTAAAGAGAAGTGAAAGGAGTTTTCAATGCCGAAGATCAAGACCAACCGCGGTGCCGCGAAGCGTTTTTCGCGCACCGGCAAGGGTGGTTTCAAGCGCTCGTTCTCGCACAAGCGCCACATCCTGACCAAGAAGCCGGCGAAGCGCATTCGTCAGCTGCGTGGCCCGACCATGGTGCATGAGTCCGACGTGCGTGAAGTGCGTCAGCTCCTGCCGTACGCCTGAAAGGGAGGGCTGAACGATGGCACGAGTCAAGCGCGGCGTTACCGCACACGCCAAGCACAAGAAAGTCCTGAAGAAGGCCAAGGGTTACTACGGCGGCAAGAGCCGGGTATTCCGCGCCGCCAAGCAGGCCACGATCAAGGCCGGGCAGTACGCCTACCGCGACCGTCGCGTCAAAAAGCGTGAAATCCGCGCCTTGTGGATTCAGCGCATCAACGCCGGCGCGCGTGAACATGGCCTCAACTACAGCCGATTTATCAACGGACTCGCCAAGGCCGGCGTGGTCCTTGATCGCAAGGTGCTGGCTGACCTGGCGATTCATGACAAGGCTGCGTTCGCTGCTCTGGCGGTCCAGGCACAAGCCCAGCTCGCCGCCTGAGCAAGCCGGCGTACCGGTCCTGGTTCACGGGGCCAGCACGTCGCAGACGTAGCTTCATTCAAAGGGACTGGCGGATGCCGGTCCCTTTTTCATTTGCCAAGACAAATCATCATGAGCGACAGCCCAGAAGACCTGGCCCTACAGGCCCAAACCGACATCGCCGCCTGCACGGAGCTGCGTGCCCTCGATGCCCTGCGCGTGGAGTTGCTGGGCAAGAAGGGCAGCCTGACCGGCCTGCTCAAGCAGCTCGGCGGCATGCCGCCGGAACAGCGCAAGGCCTTCGGCGACCGGGTCAATCGTGCCAAGGAAGCCGTGCAGGCGCAGCTCGATACGCGCCGTCGCACGCTGGAGGACATCGAGATGTCGCGCCGTCTGGCCGAGGAGACGATCGATGTCAGTCTGCCGGGACGCGGTGAGGGCAGCGGTGGTCTGCATCCGATCTCCTTGACCATCGAGCGCATCGAGCGCCTGTTCGCCGACATGGGCTTTGAATCCGTGGCCGGTCCGGAAATCGAGGACGATTACCACAATTTCGAGGCCCTCAATATTCCGCCAGCGCATCCGGCGCGCGCGATGCAGGACACCTTCTACGTCCAGGGCGGCGAACGGCTGCTGCGCACCCACACCTCGCCGGTCCAGATCAGGACGATGAAGCATCTGGTGGCCGCCGGCGGCAAGCCGCCGATTCGCATGATCTGTCCGGGCCGTGTTTACCGCGTCGATTTCGATCGCACGCACAGCCCGATGTTTCATCAGGTGGAGGGCCTGTATGTGGCCGAGCGGGTATCGCTGGCCGATCTCAAGTACGACCTCATGAACTTTGCGCGCGGCCTGTTCGAGTCCGATGTGGAGGTGATGTTCCGGCCCTCGTATTTTCCGTTCGTGGAACCGGGCGCGGACATGCACGTGCGACTCGGCGACCGCTGGCTGGAGGTTCTGGGCTGCGGCATCGTCAACCCCAAGGTGCTCGAAGCCGTCGGTATCGATTCCGAACGCTATACCGGCTATGCCTTTGGTATGGGTGTGGAGCGGCTCGCGATGCGGCGTTACGGCATCGACGATCTGCGTCTGTTCTTCAACAACGATCTGCGCTTTCTGCGTCAGTTCGCCTGAACGCCCGTGCACCTGAAATCTGGAACCTGAATCATGAAAATCAGCCTCAATTGGCTGCGCGAATGGGTGGACCTGCCCGACCACGCGCACGATATCGCGCACCGCCTGACGATGGCGGGCATCGAATGTGAAGCCGTGCCGCTGCTGGCCGAACCGCTGCACGGCGTGGTCGTGGGCCGCATCGTCGAAGCCGTACAGCATCCCGACGCCGACCGGCTTCGGGTTTGCCGGGTCGATGCCGGCGATGGCGGGTCGCACCAGATCGTGTGCGGTGCATCGAATGCACGCGCGGGCCTGCTGGCACCGCTGGCGCTGCCCGGTGCGGTGCTGCCGGGCGGCATGAAGATCGGTCGCGCCAGGCTGCGGGGCGTAGAATCCGGCGGCATGTTGTGCTCGGCCAAGGAGCTGAGCCTGTCGGAACAGTCCGACGGCCTGTTCGAACTCGATGCTTCGCTCGAACCCGGTCAGCCGATCGAGTCGGCCTTGCAACTCGACGACTGGATACTCGAACTCGAATTCACGCCCAACCGGGGCGATGCACTCAGCGTTCTCGGCCTGGCGCGGGAACTGGCGGCGATCTACGGCATCGGCTACACCCGACCCGCGATCGAGCCGGTCGAAAGCGGTAGCGAAGCGAGCATCTCGGTCGAAATCGAGGATATCCAGGCATGTCCCTGTTATGCCGGGCGGATCATCGAGGAGATCGACCCGAACGCGCAGACGCCGCAATGGATGCGTGAACGGCTGCGTCGTACCGGCGTGCGCAGTCTGGGCCTGCTGGTGGACGTGACCAACTACGTGCTGTTCGAACTCGGCCAGCCGATGCACGCCTTCGACGCGGATCGCCTGGCGGCGCCGGTGTCGGTGCGGCGTGGTCGCTCCGGCGAGAAGCTGAGCCTGCTCAACGGCCAGACCATCGAGCCGAAATCGAGTGAGTTGTTGATTGCAGATGCCAAGGCGCCGCTGGCGCTGGCCGGGGTCATGGGCGGCGGCGATTCGGAAGTTTCGGAATCGACCACGCGGGTGTTCCTGGAAAGTGCCTGCTTCACGCCGGCTGCCGTTGCCGGAACCGGGCGTCGCCACAAGCTGCATACCGATGCCGCCTACCGCTACGAGCGCGGCGTCGACCCGGCCTTGCAGCGCCTGGCACTGGAACGTGCCAGCCGTTTGATCATCGAGGTGGCCGGTGGCCGCGCCGGCGCGGTGGTGGTGGCGGGCTCGGAAGCGCCCGGCTTGCGCCGCGTGTCGCTGCGACAGTCCCGGCTGGAAATGATCAGCGGCGTCGAGATCGACGCCGCCACCGTGGAGTCGTCCTTGGGCCGGCTCGGCATCGAAGCCCGCCAATCCGAACCGGGCCTCTGGAACGCGCAGATTCCGAGCTGGCGCTACGACCTGGAGATCGAGGCCGATCTGATCGAGGAAGTCGCTCGCCTCTACGGCTACGACCGGATCGAGGCGCGGCCCTATGCGGCCGAACTGATGCCGATCGCCAGCACCGATACCCGGCGCAGCGAATCCGGCGTCAAGCACGCCCTGGCGGCGCGCGGCTATCACGAGGCCGTGAGCTACAGTTTTGTCGATCCCGCCGTGCAGTCGCTGTTGGCGCCGATGGGCGCCGAGATCGAACTCGACAACCCGATTGCCGAGACCATGTCGGTGATGCGCACCACGCTCTGGAGCGGCCTGCTGCCGGCCTTGCAGTACAACCTGCAGCGTCAGGCGCGGCGCGTCCGCCTGTTCGAGATCGGTGCCCGCTACGAGCTTCGCGACGGCGAGATCGTCGAAACCCAGTCACTGTCGGGCCTGATCTGGGGCGAGGCTTTGCCCGAGCAATGGGGATCGCCGGGCCGCTTGGTCGACTTCTTCGATGCCAAGGGCGATATCGACGCCGTGCTGGGCGAACTGGAGTGGGAGCGCGACGAGCATGCCGCGCTGCATCCCGGCCAGACCGCTCGCGTGTTGCGCGGCGGCCACCCGCTAGGCTGGATGGGCAGCCTGCACCCGCGCCTGGTCGCGCACTTCGATCTGCCGTCCGCACCAATCCTGTTCGAACTCGACTGGGCCGGAATCAGTCCACGGGCATTGCCGAACCGACCGAAAATGTCGGAATATCCGTCGTCACGCCGTGACTTGGCATTAAGCGTGAGGACGGACCTTCCGTCCGCAAGGCTGGTAGCCGAGGCGCGCGCCGCCGGGGCGGCCGCGCTGGAAGCGGTCAAGGTGTTTGATGTTTACGTTGGGCCAGGCTTACCCGAAGGATGTAAAAGCGTCGCTTTAAGCTTGATTTTTCAGGACTATTCGCGCACGCTAACCGAACATGATGTCGACGAATCCGTTGCCTTGATCGTCTCTCATCTCGGCAGGATTTTGGGGGCCTCCGTCAGGGGTTGATCTTGGGGGTGATTAGAAAGTGGCGTTGACCAAAGCGGAACTGGCCGAAGCGCTGTTCGCGCAGCTGGGCTTGAACAAACGCGAAGCCAAGGAGTTCGTCGATCTGTTCTTCGAGGATGTCCGGGCTGCGCTTGAGTCAGGTGATCAGGTCAAGCTGTCCGGGTTCGGAAATTTCGAGCTGCGAGACAAGAACCAGCGTCCTGGCCGGAATCCCAAAACCGGCGAGGAAATACCAATTTCGGCACGTCGAGTGGTTACGTTCCGTCCCGGGCAGAAACTGAGGCTGAGAGTCGAATCCGATGGCACCGACGGCTGACAGAGCCGAGCGTCTACACGAACCCCTGCCCGAAATCCCGCAGAAACGGTATTTCGCGATCGGCGAGGTCAGTGAATTGTGCGCCGTCAAACCGCATGTGCTGCGCTATTGGGAGCAGGAATTTCCACAGCTCAAGCCGGTCAAGCGTCGCGGTAACCGCCGTTACTACCAGATTGACGATGTGCTGATGGTGCGCCGCATTCGCAGCCTGCTCTACGAACAGGGTTTCACCATCGGTGGTGCGCGTCAGCGCCTGCGTGAAATGCCCAAGCCGGTCAACGATGAAACCCTGGGCCCGGACGGCGCCATGAGCGGGAGCAAGCCAACGGCTCCGCGCGGTCGTGAAATTCGCCAGATTCGCAGCGAACTCGAAAACATCCTCAAGCTGCTCGACCACTGAAGCAAGCCGCACGGC
>NZ_JAVRIC010000012.1 GCF_031846245.1 Banduia mediterranea
GTGAACCGGATCTTGCTGCGCTTCGATAATGCCGAGGCAAAGCGCTTCCCGAACTTCGGGTCCGCGTTGATGCCGGTCCCCACGGCCGTACCGCCCTGTGCCAGGGCCTTGAGCCTGGGTAGCGCGGATTCGACGCGGGCGATGCCGTTGCGGATCTGCTGGGCCCAGCCGGACAGCTCCTGATCGAATCGCACCGGCATTGCGTCCATCAAATGCGTGCGTCCGGTCTTGGTCTGCCCCGATAGTGACTTGGCCTTGCGCTCGATGGTCTTGACCAGATGCGCCAGCGCCGGCAGCAGATGCTCTTCCACGCGCAAGCTCGCCGCCACGTGCAAGGCCGTCGGAATCACGTCGTTCGACGACTGGCCATAGTTGACGTGATCATTGGGGTGCACCGTCCGGCCGAGCCTGCCGCTCGCCAGATGCGCGATCACCTCGTTGGCGTTCATGTTGCTGGAGGTGCCGGAGCCGGTCTGGAAAACATCCACCGGAAAATGCTCGTCGTGCCGACCGTCGGCGACCTCGCTGGCGGCCTCGATGATCGCGGCCGCCATGTCGGCTTCGATATAGCCCAGGGTCTGATTGACCTCGGCGGCCGTCAGCTTGACCAATGCCAGCGCGCGGATGAAGGCGCGCGGCATGCGCAGACCGGATACCGGGAAGTTCTCGACGGCGCGCTGTGTCTGCGCGCCCCACAGCGCTTTGCGCGGGACCTGCAACTCGCCCATGCTGTCTCGTTCGGTCCTGAATTTCCTGTCCTTCATGCCTCGATTCTCCGGTAGGGGCGGGCGATCGTCGCGACTGTCGCGCGCCTCGCAAGGCGCCTGGAAGCAGGCCCTGGTCCAGCAATCGGGTAATTGTTGACCAGCCCGAGTAAAATGCGCGGCCAATCATATCGGACCGGCCCTTGCGGATTACTGAGCCGCGGCCCCGACCACAGACGACGCCACGGATGAATCTGACCTCGCTTTCCGCCATTTCCCCGATCGACGGCCGCTATGCGGACAAGACCTTCAAGCTGCGCGAGATCTTTTCGGAGTACGGGCTGATCCGTTACCGCGTACTGGTGGAAATCCGCTGGCTGGAGGCGCTTTCGGCGGAGGCTGCGATTCCGGAAGTTCCCCAGCTCAGTGCCTCGGCACGTGACCGCCTTGAGGAAATCGCCGTCCAGTTCGACATCAGCGAGGCCCAGCGGGTCAAGTCGATCGAGCAGACCACCAATCACGACGTCAAGGCGGTCGAGTACTACCTCAAGGAGAAGATCGGCAATCACGGGGAGCTCGGCGCGGTGAAGGAGTTCATCCATTTCGCCTGCACCTCCGAGGACATCAACAATCTGGCCTATGCAATGATGTTGCACGATTGCCGCGATCAAGTGCTGCTGCCAGCCTGGGATCATCTGGTACGGCTGATCGGAGACCTCGCCCACCGCTACGCCGAGCAACCGCTGCTGTCGCGCACACATGGGCAGCCGGCATCGCCTTCGACGCTGGGCAAGGAAATGGCGGTGTTCGTGCAACGCCTCAAGCGCCAGCGCAAGCAGTTAGCTCAGGTTGAGATCCTCGGCAAGATCAACGGCGCGATCGGCAACTGGAATGCGCACATGGCGGCCTATCCGGACATCGATTGGCCGGCGTTTTCGGCGGCCTTCCTGAACGGCCTCGGCATCGATCAGAGTCCGGCGACGACACAGATCGAACCACACGACTTCATCGCCGAGTATTTCCATGCGGTCGCGCGCTTCAACACGATCCTGCTGGATTTCTGTCGCGACGTGTGGGGCTACATTTCGGTCGGCTACTTCCGCCAGCGCACCGTCCAGGGCGAAGTTGGCAGTTCGACCATGCCGCACAAGGTCAACCCGATCGACTTCGAGAACGCCGAAGGCAATCTCGGCATCGCCAACGCACTGCTCTATCACCTTGCGGAAAAGCTGCCGATCTCACGCTGGCAGCGCGACCTCTCTGATTCCACGGCCTTGCGCAATATCGGCGTCGGCATCGCCCACAGCAGCCTCGCCTATCAATCTGCCGAAAAAGGCATTTCCAAGCTCGAAGCCGATGCCTTGCGGTTGGGCCGCGATCTCGACGAGAACTGGGAGGTGCTGGGCGAAGCGATCCAGACCGTGATGCGGCGCCACGGCCTGCCCGAGCCCTACGAACGGCTCAAGCATCTGACACGCGGCAAACGTGTGGATCGCGTCGCCATGCGCGAGTTCATCAACGGACTCGCCTTGCCGGAAACCGACAAGCAGCGCCTGCTCGAAATGACGCCGGCGAGTTACGTCGGCAACGCGATCAAGCAGGCCAACGAGGCGTAATGAGGGGCGGCGCCTCGCTCGCTAGCAGCACGGCTTACACCGAGCGCGCCTGCGAGGCCTTGCAGACCGCGCAGCGCCAGTTGGACTGGCTCAGTCTGGCGCTGGAGCCGCGACTGTACGGATATCCCCAGTTCCATGCGCGCTTGCGCGCGTTCCTGCTGCGGCATCATCGCGTCCGAGTACGCCTGTTGTTGATCGAACCGATGCGCGTCTTGCTGCAAGCGGGGCAAGGCATCGACTTCATTCGCTCCATGAGCAGCCGTGTGGAAATCCGCACCGCCTCGCCGGAACTGGCGGTGGCGCATGAGGAATGGATGATCCTCGACCAGAGGCGCTGGCTGCACACCGCGCCACCGCCGGCACGTGGTGGGTTCGACGAGGCCCGCCCGGCCGAGGTCAGACCCAGGCAGCGGCTGTTCGACCAATGGTGGGAAGTGGCGCCGCCGGCGTCCGCACTCAGGCGCCTGCACCTCTGAAACGCCGCCGGCTCAGTTTTCCGGCGCGATGCGTTCGAACGCCATGATTCGGTCACGGATCGGGCCGGGAACCGGTATCGCGCGGTTCTCGGCGTAGTCGAACCAGACCAGCGCGGCCTGGACCACGGCGATCAACGTATCGCCCTGAACCATCCTGGATTCGGTACGAAAACTGGTCCGACCGATCTTGCGGATTCGGTAGGCGATTTCGAGCGTGGCCGGTGCATGCAGCTGCGCCTTGAAGTCACACTCGATGCGCGCCAGGATCAGGCCGAAATCCTGGCCTAGCCGTCCACCGGTCTGTGTCAGCTGGGCGAAATAATCCAGCCGCAGCGTTTCGTCATAGGTGAAGAAACGAGCGTTATTGACATGCCCGAGGGCATCCATGTCACCCCAGCGGACTTGAAGCGATTGCCGAAAGGCGAACTCGGCATCCAGCTCTGAGTTCATGCCAGGGCCCCGCGGTAGCGTTCAATCTGCTGTACCTGCCTGCGGTAGCCCCACAAGTTCCACAGCACGAAAGCGCCGGTCAGCCAGATATGGCAAACCGCGAACGGATGCGACTGCGGCGTGAAATCGAAGGAGTAGATCGTGCACCACAACAGCAGCGCACAGGCCAGCACCTGCCACAGCAGAATCAGCAGAAAACGACCGGCCAGTGACTGACGCGCAGCCGAGACACTGAGCAGCAGACCGAACGGGATGCCGCTGGCCGCCCAGTAGCGATAGGACCACTGCAGCGGCGTTTCCACATTGGCGATGAAGAAATGAGGCGCCCACCACAGCAGGGTGGCCACGGCCAGGACGAAATAGGCAAGCATCACCAATGCCGCAAGAGTTCGGTTCATCGCGAAGTGAAGGCCTTAGTGACAGTGTCGGATTCGATTATAGACAGCCGGTATTGCGCGGCGCGGCGAATCTGCTCGCGCGCCACGTGATGGGCCGTCGGCCATGCCTGAATTTCCGGCATGGTACGGCCGCACCCGACGCAGATTCCGGCGCTGTCGAGCTTGCATATCGAAACGCAGGGTGAGGTCGACTCGGGGGCAGACGCGTTGGCGCGAATCTCGGACAATTTGATGGCACGGCATGGATGGACGGTTGTCATGGGTGAAAATGACATACGCTCGCTACTATAAGCCAACTACAACGAAGAATTGCTGGATGAATGGGATAGTCCACCTGCTCGGCGCCGTGCTTCTGGCGCCGGTGCTGCTCGCCGCATGTGCGGGACAGGAGTTCTACGAGCACCTGCCGTTTACCGAAGGCGTGGTGCAGGACTACGATCTGGACGCCAGCAGCCGGCGGCGTTTGCAGTATTTCGTCTCCGACGATATTCACTTGGTGCGGGTCCGCGGTGACGGCCGTCGTGGTGTCGCGGACGGACGACTGTTCGACCGCTCCAGGCAGGAGATCGAGGAAATCGTCGTCACCGGCGGCACGCCGGGCATCGTCCTGGCCAGCGGCCTCGACTGGATGGCGGTGAGTTTCGAACGCGGGGGCTACCTGTACTTCACGTCGCGGCCGCAGAACTATGGGCTGGACGTCAGCACACGCCCGATCGAGGGGCGTTACTACCTCTACGCGCCGGACTGGAATGGTCGTTCCGGCACGATCATGTACGACAATCAGCAATATCAGGCCGTTGACGAAAGCTGGCGTTCATTTCTGCTGGTCGACCGCAGCGCAGTATCCGAAACTCGGGGCGCGCGGGCGATTCTGCCTGGACGCACCCTGGACACGAGTCGCCGCTAGCAGCCTGCTCAGCGCCAGACCGCGCTGTCCGCCAGTCGTTCGAAGGGCTCCCGTAGATCCTCGAAGGCCTCCGGCGCGGTCGCGCCGATCAGGCTGTAGCCCTTCGAATCACGCACCGTCAGTGTCACCAACGCGCGATGGGCGCCACTGTGCAGGCGGTAGCGCCGCTCGAAGCGTAGCGCGGGCATGCCGTCCAGCATGATCTGCACGGGCACACCGGCTTCGTAGTCCAGGCTGTGCTGTCGCGCCTGCGCTTCCTTCCCTGTGGCGCTTGGGTATGCTGGGTGGTCCATTCGACAGGTGCACTCCTCCAAGACCCGTGGTCAGACAAGGTCGTCGTTCATCCCGTTTGTTCCTGACTGGTGCTCGCACGCTGGGGCGCTCGGTGTTGGGTTCCGTTGGTGCGCTGGCGCGAGGACAGTCGCGGGATCAGGTGTGGCAGGCGGTGGGTGAGGACTGGTATCGCACGCTGTCGGAGATGAAGGGTGCAGCGATGAAGTTCGGGCAGATGGTCTCGCAGTACGCGGACGTGCTGCCGGCTCCGCTGGCGGAGCAGTTGCAGAAGCTGCAGCGCGACGCCCAGCCGATTCCGTTTGAGGAGGCCCGTGGGATTCTGGACGAGGTATGGGGTGAGGTGCAGTGGCTACGGTTGCCGTGGGTCGATCCGCAGGCCATGGCCTGTGCCTCCATCGGGCAGGTGCACGCGGCGCGGCTCGACGACGAGCGCGACGTGGTCGTCAAGATCCGCCATCGCGGCGTGACCGACGACATCGATTCCGACATCGCGATGCTGGGCCGCATGCTCAAGCTCAGCCGGGTGATGCCGGTGGATGCCAAGGCGATCGACGAGGTGCTGGCCGAAGTTGCGGATCGTCTGCGCGAGGAGACCGATTACTGCATCGAACTGGCCAATCTCCAGGCCTTGCGGGCGAGCAATGACGATCCGGCGGTGAGGCTGCCCGAGCCGGTCATTGATTTGTGCTCGGATCGCTGCCTAGTGCTCGAACGCGTCGATGCCGCGTCCCTGGAAGAGGCCAAGTCCTGGCCTCAGGCCGAGCGCGACCGGCTCGGCGACACCCTGATGCGATGGACCTTCGACCAGGTGTTCCGGCACGGCGTGCTGCATGCCGATCCGCATCCCGGCAACTTCGGTTTCTATCGCGACGGCGGGATCGCGGTCTATGATTTCGGCTGCGTCAAGCGCATCGCGCCGGAGATGGCCGCGCAGATGCGCGATTTCCTGCGTGCGGCCGACCGCCGGGACTGGTCGGCGATTCACCAGTTGCTGATCGAACTGCATGCACTACGCGGTACCGCCGGCGATCGCGGGAAAACGCCGGCCTTGGCCGATCTACAAGCGCTGTATCAACGTGTGCACGAGGCCATCTACGGCAGCCTGTTCGCCGAGCAAAGCTATGACTTTTCCGATCCGGCGGTGCTGGAGCGCTCACGTGCGCTGGCCACACGCTCGATCAAACATGTGGCGGACTTCCGTCCGGTGCGTGACATGGCCTTCGTGATGCGGACGCTGAGCGGAAAGTACTGGCTGTTGCGGGCGCTGGGTGCGCGCGTCGACTTACGGTCCATCATCGATCGTCACACGGCCTGATCTGAACGAAACTGGACGCATGATTCAGGCGACAACTACCTTGACACGCACCGTCTCGGCCTTGGGCTCGCTGCGCTCCGCAGGCTGTGCCAGCGCCTGCGTCGCCGCCTTGCGCCAGTCTTCCAGCTCGCTGGGAAACAAGCCCTTCTCGCGACACCACGCCGCCTTCTGCGCCTCGCTCATCGCTGCCGTCGCCAGCACCGATTCAAAGCGAGCCACAGCCGTCCAGCCACCGCTCTTCTTCCCGGACGCCAAAGCTTCCGACCTCCATCGTTCCAAAGTGTCCGCCGACACGCCCACCTCAGCGGCCACAACCTTCACGTCTGCACTCTCGGGCGGTAGCAACCGCGCAACCGCTCTGTCCTTGAATCCTTGTCCATATCGAGCCATGTCTAATTCCTGTCGCCCCCTCTCCGTGGTTTTCCAATCGAGACGACAACTATTCTGACGCGGGGGGCGCACCGCCGGGCTCGCGGTGCACGAGGTCATCGTCGCCGCGTTACAGGCGGGGCAGAACGCACGAATTGGTTCGGATTGAATAGGGGAAACAGTAAACTGTCACCGTAACCGTAACCCGGCATGGCTTGCTCCCGACAGGCGGTACAGAAAGTGCTGACGCAGGCCGGTGTTTTCCGGAACATGAGGATGCTCGAAGGTACCAGCCTGCCGCATACCCAAACGCTCCATAACGGCGCGTGATCTGTGGTTGCCGAGCGTTGTGAAGGACACAATTTCTTCCAACTGGAGTACTTGGAAACCGACACGAAGAGCCTCCGAAGCAGCTTCCGTAGCAAACCCTTTGCCCCAATGCTGAAACGCAAGACGCCACCCGACCTCGACGCAAGGAGAAAAAGGGAGTTCTGCCGATGGTGTGTGCAAGCCGACAAAGCCAATGAACTCTTGCGAGGCTTTGCATTCGGCTGCCCAGAAGCCCCACCCACGCTCTTCGATGAGTGACTGACAACGGTCAGCCATGGCGTCACTCTCCGCACGCGTAAGAAGAGTCGGGAAATACTCCATCACCTTTGAATCTGAATTGAGCGCAGCAAACGGCTCGCGATCAGCAGGTAGCCATTGCCGCAAAAGAAGACGCTCGGTTTCAAATTCGATCAGATTAGCCATGAGCCTGATGGTATTGACGCATAACGAATAGGGATAGATCGCGCGCAGCCGCGATCTATCCCGGGGGTTACGGTGACGGTATACAAAACGCACGAATTGGTTCGGATCGAATAGGGGAAACAGTAAACTGTCACCGTAACCTCGTAACCTTGGTGTCCACCGAGATCACGGGCAGACCGCGCCGTTGGAACTCGCGCGGGTCGAGCTGGCGAGCGGGGTTTGAGGCGCTTTGGAGGTTGGTGAAAGGCTTTGGGTTTCGCGCAAAGACGCAAAGCCGCCAAGGAAAACAAACGTCAAAGTCTTTTGCCGTTCTTCGCGCCTTTGCGGCTTTGCGCGACACATCAGCTTCTACTCGTGTCTCACCGCCTGAAGCGACAAGTCAGTTCCGAATAGGCATCGATGCGGCGATCGCGCAGGAACGGCCAGCAGCGGCGCACGTTTTCGGAGCGTGCCAGGTCCACGTCCACCACCAGCACTTCCGCGCGCTCGGTGCCGGCTTGGGCCAGGAATTCGCCCTGCGGGCCGACCACGAAGCTGGAGCCCCAGAACTGCGCGCCGCTCAGAGTGCCGGTGGGATCGGCTTCGAAACCGGTGCGATTGGCGACGATCACCGGCAGGCCGTTGGCGACGGCGTGCGAGCGCTGGATGGTGGTCCAGGCGTCGCGCTGGCGGCCCTTCTCGGCCTCGTCGTCGTCCGGATTCCAGCCGATGGCAGTGGGATAGAACAGCAGGTCCGCACCGGCCAGCGCCATCATCCGCGCGGCTTCCGGGTACCACTGGTCCCAGCACACCAGCACGCCGAGCCGGCCGACCGAGGTGTCGATCGGCTCGAAGCCGAGATCGCCCGGGGTGAAGTAGAACTTTTCGTAATAGCCGGGATCGTCCGGGATATGCATCTTGCGGTAGATGCCGGCCAGCGAGCCGTCCGACTCCAGGACCACGGCGGTATTGTGGTATAGCCCCGGCGCGCGGCGTTCGAACAGCGAGCCGATGATGACCACGCCCAATTCGTGCGCGAGTCCGCCCAGGAATTCGGTGGACGGGCCGGGAATGGCCTCGGCCAGGTCGAACAGTTCGGTGGATTCGTACTGGCAGAAGTAGGGCCCGGTGTGCAGCTCCTGCAACAGCACCAACTGCGCGCCGCTCGCGGCGGCTTCGCGAATCGCGGTCTCGGAGGTCCGGAGATTGTGGTCGCGGTGGTCGTCGCAGGCCTGCTGCACCACGCCGACACGGAGAATTTTGGGCTTCATCACCGTAGATTACCGTCGGCGATCGAATGCGGGAATCTGCATGGTCGTGCAATGCAGGCTGCCGTACTGGTGGATCAGCGCGCGGCAGTTCACGCCGACGATCGTCCGGTCCGGAAAGGCCTCGCGCAGATGGGCGATGGCGAGATCGTCCATCGGGTCATCGTAGGTCGGCACCAGCACACCGCCGTTGACGATCAGGAAGTTCGCATAACCGGCCGGCAGGCGGCGGCCGTCCGCATCCAGAATCGGAGCCGGCAGGGGCAATGGAATCAGGCGGTAGGGCTGGCCGTCCGCACGCGACAGGCCGGCCAGTTCCTGGGCCATGCCGGTCAGCAGCGCGTAGTGCGGGTCGGAGGTGTCCTCGCAGGCCTGGTACGCGATCGTGTCCACGCTGCAGAACCGTGCCAGCGTGTCGATATGGCCGTCGGTATCGTCGCCAAGCAGGTCGCCGTGCTTGAGCCACAGCACGCGATCCACGCCCAGCATCAGCTTGAGCCGCGATTCGATGCCAGATTTGTCGTAGTCCGGATTGCGCGTGGGCGTCAGCAGACAGCGTTCCGTGGTCAGCAGCGTGCCGATGCCGTCGGATTCGATGCCGCCACCCTCAAGCACGAAATCGACGGATTCCAGCGTATAGCCTTCGAACGCACCGGCCGCGTGCAGCTTCTTGCTGATGAGATTGTCACGGTCTGCAGAGAACTTGCCGCCCCAGCCATTGAAGCGGAAGTCCAGCATCACCGGTGTACCGTTTCGAAACACCGTGATCGGTCCATGATCGCGCGCCCAGACGTCATCGCTGGCGGCGGCGTAGATCCACAGGCGGTCCGGCGGTATGCCGGCTTCGATCAAGCGCTGTTGCAGGTCCACGGTCCCGGATTCGCGGCTGATGATCAGCGGCGCGAACCGGGCGATCGCGCAGGCCAGTTCCACGAAGTTGGTTTCCACCGCATCGAAGATGCCGGCGAAATCGCCATCGGCGCGCGGCCAGGTCAGCATCACCGCGATTTGCGGATGCCACTCGGCGGGCAGGACGGTTGAGGTCGGCATGGGCGTTCCGGGCGGAGGTTGGGGAGGCAAAGTCGCCGAGGGTGGCCGCGCCTGCGGCACCTTGAAAAACGCCCCGGCCAAGGGCCGGGGCGCGCAGTTTAGCGGATTGGTGCGTCGAGTTTAGGGTACGAGCCGGTCGCGATGGGCCACGGGAGGGGGGGCTCCGGGCACGACGGCATCAATTACCCGATCTTTCTCGAAAAACACCGAAAAGCCATCGTAGTTCCAGCGGTTGATCAGTGGCTGCTTGGGCGCGGTGCCGCCTGCTGCGGAGCGGCTGGCCGGTTCGCCGTAGCGGCGCTGTACCTCGGCCATGCTGGTGCCGCGAGTCGGGAGCGTGAGCTTGGCTTGCGCGGCTCCAGTTTCGGGCGCGCTCAATACTTCGGCGGTCGCGCAAGCGGCCCAGGCCAGCATCAGTCCAGAAATCAGAAAACGCAGCATGTGTATGGCCTCCGGAGTTCGTTCGGACTATAGCATTGCCGCAAATCACCGCCCCAAAGTCGTGTGGTTCACGTCGCCTTCTGCAAGTCCTCGATCATCGCCGAAAGAAAGCGCGTGGCTTCGCCGCCGGTCACGCAGCGGTGGTCGAAGCTGACCGACAGCGGCAGGATCCTGGCGATGGTGATCTGACCATCGATCGGGACCACCGCATCGCGAGTCGAACCGGCGGCGACGATCGCGACGGTGGGCGGCACCACCACTGGCGTCGCGTACTTGCCGCCGAATCGGCCGAAGTTGGACAGGGTGATGGTGTAGCCGCGCAGTTCCTCGGGTGGCATCGTGCGGCTCTGGGCGGCCTCCTTCATTTTCACCAGGCCGGCGCGCAGCGAGGCTTCGTCGCGGTTGGCGACGTCCTGCAATACGGCGACGAACAGGCCCTCGTCGGTATCCACGGCCATGCCGACGTGAATCTTGCCGAGCACGCGTCGGCCGATGTCGTGCTGGTCGTACCAGGCATTGAGCGAGGGTTCGCGTTTGCAAGCGGCCACCAGAGCGCGCAGCAGACGCATGGTCAGATCCTGCTTGCCTTGCCAGGCGTGAAGCACGGCGTCGTCGGTGACGGTCGCCGTGGCGATCTCGTCACGCGCCTGCGACATGGCGTTGGCCATGGCCTTGCGCGGTCCGCGCAGTTTTTCCAGTGGCCCGACCTCGCTCAGCACCTTGTGCACGCGTTGCACGTCGGCCGCGGTGATCATGCCTTCGGGCCCGGTGGCGGTGATGATCGTCAGGTCCACATTGAGGCGGTGCGCCAGCGCTCGTACCGCGGGTGTCACCTTGAGTCCGCCCGCCGTCCCGACGCGCGTAGCCCTTTCGGCGACGACCTCGTTGCCCTGCTTCATGGCGCCGACGACCACGCCGGTATCGCGGATCGCTTCGGATTCGGCTTCGGTGGTTGCCGGCGCAGGCGCTGCCTGCACGACTTCATCGCCTTCGAACTCAACCAGGGGTTTGCCGACCTCGACGGTGTCGCCATCGGCCGCGCACAGCCTGGCGATGCGCCCGGTCACCGGACTCGGCACCTCGACCACGGCCTTGGCGGTTTCGACCGAAACCAGCGGCTGGTCGACCTTGACCTCGTCGCCGACCTTGACCAGCCATTCGCGGATATCGGCTTCCTGCAGGCCTTCGCCGAGATCCGGTAATTTGAAGATGCTCATGGGTTCTCCTTCTTGGGCGCAAGTCTTGTCGCTTGCCCGCCCATTGCTATTCCGTTCTCGAGTTCACGCTGAAAAATGTGCGTCGAGCTTGTCCAGCGCCTTCAAGCCGTCCTCGACCGAGCCATTGGCCGCGAGCGCACGAAATCGTGTCTCAGCGTCGAACTCGGCAATGGCCTGCGTCGAAAATTCCTCGATGAGCTTGTTGATACTGATGTTCCGGCGCTTCGCGAGCGACTTCAGTCGCAGGTGTTTGTCGTCGGGTAAGCGAATGGTCAGTGTCGCCATTGGGCTACCTCTTCAATAGAGCTTCGGGCGTGACTACATTGATGTCGGCGAATTTGAGCTCGCCGCGTGCCAGATTGCGAAGATTGTTCGTGATCAGCCATTGAGCCTGACCGGCGACGGCGAGCTCGATCAAATGGTTGTCGCCTTCGTCGCGCAGGTTGGGGCGCCACAAAAAGTAAATCGACACCCACTCGCTGGTTGAATACAAAGCGTTCAAAAGGCTCCGGATTTCAAGTGAGTCGAGCGGGCAGGATCTGCGGATATCCGGCCTGCTCGGCACATCCTCATATTCACTGAACAGCGCGTTTCCGATCAGCAGCCGGTAGCGGCCAGTCAAGCACCCGCGCAGAATCTCGCGAGCGGGTCCCGTTCGGCCGATCAGTGCCGCAATCAGCACGCTTGTATCGATGACGATCCGTTGCTGCATTGATGCAATGGTTGCGCATATGCTGTCATCCGTAAAGCTGTACGCCGGGCTCAGCCCAGCGGCGCCACTTCGAAGACCTTGCGCACCTCGACGAGGATGCGCTGCATGTCCGGGATGTAGGCGCGCTCGCGCCGCGCCAGCGGCATGATCGTGTCGTAGCCGGAAACGCGCATCACCGGCGCGAACAGTGTCAGCAGGCCGTGCTCGGCGAGGTTGGCGGCAATCTCGGAGGCCCAGCCGCCGGCGCGCGGTGATTCCTGGATGATCACGCAGCGGCCGGTCTTGCTCACGGATTCGAGGATCGTGCCCATGTCCAGGGGCTTGAGTGTCGCTATGTCAACCACTTCGGCGGAGATGCCTTCCTCGGCCAGGGCGTCGGCCGCCAGCCGCGTCTCGTGCATCATCGCGCCCCAGGACACCAGGGTGATGTCGGTGCCGTCGCGTTCGATGAAGCATTCGTCCAGCGGCAGGGCTTCGCCGTTGTCCTCGATCGATTGCTTGAACAGCCGGTAGATGCGGGTCGGCTCCAGGAAGATCACCGGGTCCGGATCGCGCATTGCGGCCAGCAAAAGACCGTAGGCGCGGCTCGGCGAGGACGGACACACCACACGCAGTCCCGGCATGTGGGCGAAGGTGGTTTCCAGGGATTCGGAATGATGTTCCGGGGCGTGGATGCCGCCGCCATTCGGCGCGCGGATCACCATCGGGCAGGACAGACGCCCGCGCGTACGGTTGCGGTAGCGGCTGGCGTGGTTGACTACCTGATCGACGCAGGGATACATGAAGCCCGAAAACTGGATTTCGGCGACGGGTTTGAGGCCCTGCGTCGACAGGCCGATCGCCATCGCGGCGATCAGGGTTTCGGCCAGCGGTGTGTCGATCACGCGATCCGGGCCGAATTCGTCGAGCAGGCCGACGGTGGCGCGGAACACGCCGCCGTTGCGGCCGATGTCCTCGCCGAGCATGACCACATCCGGATCGCGCCGCATCTCCGAGCGCAGCGCCAGATTGATCGCCTCGATCAGGGCCAGGTTGGCGACTTCGGTCTTGGTGCCGTCCATCAGTGCGCCCCCTCGACCGGTCCGCGTGCCGCCACTTCCTCGCGCTGCCAGTGCATCGAGGTCGGCAGTTCGGCATAGAGATGATCGAAGATCGTTTCCGGCGGTTCGGCCTCCATGGCGGTGAAGGCTTGAGCTGCGGATTCCGCTGCCGCCACTGCTTCGCTCTGTAGCGACTCCTCGTCTGCGCTGCTCCAGGCGTTCTGCGATTCGAGATAGGCGCGCAGCCGTTTGATCGGACAGCGCGCCCAGGCGGCCTTGACCTCGTCCTCGCTGCGGTAGCGGCGCGCATCGTCGGCGGTGGTGTGGTCGTGCAGGCGGTAGGTGATGGCCTCCACCAGTTGCGGCCCTTCGCCGGCTCGTGCCGCCGCGATCGCCTGGTTCAGGATTTCATAGGTGGCGATAGCGTCGTTGCCGTCGACCTGCTGGCCGATGATGCCGCCGGCGATGCCCTTCTGCGCCAGGGTCTGCGCGCCGGTCTGTTTGTCGCGCGGCAGCGAGATCGCCCACTGGTTGTTGGTCACCAGAAACACGATCGGCAGGTTCCAGACCTTGGCCGAGCTGACGGCCTCGTAGAAATCGCCCTTGCTGGTGGCGCCGTCACCGCAGGACGCCAGTACCACGCGGTCCTGCTTGCGCAGCCGGAACGCGTAGGCGACGCCGATGGCGTGCGGCACGTGTGTGGCGATCGGTACCGAAAGCGGATAGTCCTGGCGCGCCGAGTCGGCGGCGTAGTCCATGCCGCGCTCGTCGCCTCCCCAATAGAGCAGGATCTCGGTCATGCTCACGCCGCGCAGGAACTGCGCCGCGTATTCGCGATAGGCGGGGATGTAGACATCGTCGGCGCGCAGCGCCATGCCGACGGCAGTGCCCACGGCTTCCTGACCGAGGCAGGCGGCGTAGGTGCCGAGCTGCCCGGTTCTCTGCAGGGCCACGGCTTTCTTGTCGAAGGCGCGGGTGCGCACCATGCTGCGGTACATGCTCCTGACGCGATCCGGGTCCGCTGCCCCGTCCGGCAGGGCCGCCAGGGGGCGGCCCTCGGTATCCAGATACCGTGTCAGGATGATTTCAAAGCTCGCGACACGCTTGATCGCGTCTTTCGGTTCGTTCACTTCCTCACCTCGCACAATGTCTTGGCCCGTTACGCTTCATCGCGGCGTACGGTTGACCGATTGCGCCAGTGTAGCGGCGTAGCATCGAAAGCTGCATGCGGCGATCTCGGGGATGGTTGCGATGCCGAAAATCATCTCTTTCGATCAGTCGCTTACCGGCTGGTGCCGGTCGTGCGTGATGGCACCGAGCCGGCCGGCATGAAGAGCGGCTTCTGTCACGAAACCATCAGCGTGATGTCACATCGCCCATCTAGGATGTCGGCGCGTTTGCATATTTGACCGCGCCATTTGGCGGTCTCCTAATTTTCTGAAGGGGAGCCAGCTTGAGCCAGCACGATCATGATCCGGTCACCAATCGATCGGACAACGAAACTTTCGACTCTGTCCTGATCAAGTACATATCTCGTCGCGGGCTCATGCAGGGCACCGGCGGTGCCGCTGCGATGACCCTGCTGGGCAGCGTTGCTTTGGTCGCTTGCAGCGATGACGACGACAATGACGGCGGTGGCGACACGGATATGCCGACATCGCTGGGCTTTACCGCCGTTCCGCACAGCGATGCCGATACAGTCCTGATTCCGGCCGGCTATTCAGCCCGCGTCCTGTACGCGCTGGGCGATCCGATTGCCGCGGGCGTGGCCGACTATTCCAATGACGGCACGCAGGGGGACTTCGACCAGCGCTCGGGCGATCATCACGATGGGATGCACTATTTCCCGATTGACGGAAGCTCCAGCAACGGCATCATCGCCATCAACCATGAAAACCTGACGCGTGCCTATCTGCATGCCAACGGTCCGACCGATATCGACGGCGTTCGTCCGCAGTCCGAAGTCGTCAAGGAAATGAACGCCCACGGCGTCGCAGTCTTCGAAGTCAAGGCCGAAGGCGGCGTCTGGAGCGTCGTGCAGGATTCCAGCTTCAATCGCCGCATCACGCCGTTCACCGAAATGCGCCTGAGCGGTCCGGTGGCCGGTAGCGACTATGCCAAGACCCAGTTCTCCACCGACGGCAGCAAGACGCGCGGCACGTTCAACAATTGCGCCAACGGTTACACCCCCTGGGGCACGTATCTGAGCTGCGAGGAAAACTGGGCATACTATTTCCACCGCGACGAGGGCGATGATCGCGGCGCCAGCGAGAACGCGTTGCTGGCGCGCTATGGCATCAGTCCCGGCGCGGCCGGAAATTATGGCTGGACGACGGTGGAGGGCGATGCGTTTCAGCGTCTGGACATCACCGTCAAGGGTGCCTCGGCCGCGGTCGACTACCGCAACGAGGCCTATACCTACGGCTACATCGTCGAGATCGATCCCTACGACAAGACCGTGACTCCGGCCAAGCGTACGGCCATGGGCCGCTTCTTCCACGAAGGCTGCTGGGTCGGGCCGGTCGAAAGCGGCAAGCCGCTGGTTTTCTACATGGGCTGCGATGCGCGCAACGAATACATTTACAAGTTCGTCAGCGACCAGGCCTGGGACTCTGCCGATGCCGATGCTGACGATCGTATGGCGGCGGGTGACAAGTATCTGGGCGCCGGTACCCTTTACGTGGCGAAGTTCAATGCCGACGGTACCGGCGAATGGCTTGAGTTGAGCCAGGGCGTTAACGGTCTGAGCGGCGACAACACGACCTATCCGTTCGCGACTCAGGCGGACGTACTGGTGGCGACCCGTCTGGCGGCCGACAGCGTCGGCGCCACACCGATGGACCGCCCCGAGTGGGGTGCGGTGAATCCGGTCAACGGTGAGGTTTACTTCACGCTGACCAATAGTTCCAGCTCGAGCAGCGGACGTGGGCAGGGCGGTGGCGGATCGTTGCCGGTCGACGCCGCAAATCCGCGCAGCTACGACGACGATGCCGATGGCGACAGCGACGGCAACGCCAACGGCCACATCATCCGCTGGAAGGAAAACGGCGACTCCGATGCGGTGAGCTTCAACTGGGACATCTTCGCCTTCGGTTCACCGGCGGCGCTGCCGGCCAACATCAACCTGTCCCAGCTGGACGCGAGCAACGACTTCTCCAGCCCGGACGGGCTGTGGTTCGACGACGGCGGCATCCTCTGGATCCAGACCGATGACGGTGCCTATACCGATGTCACCAACTGCATGATGCTGGCCGCGATTCCGGGTGCGGTCGGTGACGGCACCACGGTGACCACGTCCAGTGGACAGGACAGCTTCGTCGGTGTGCCGCCGGGCGATACGCTGCGTCGCTTCCTGGTAGGTCCCAAGGAATGCGAGATCACCGGTATCACCATGACGCCGGATCGCAAGACGATGTTCGTCAACATCCAGCATCCGGGCGAGGACGGTGATGTCGCCGCGCCCAGCAGCAACTGGCCGGCGGCCAGCGGCGTGGCGACCGATGCGGGAGCGTCCGGAGCGCGTCCGCGTTCTGCCACGGTGGTGATCACCAAGGACGATGGCGGCGTCATCGGCTTGTAGGCCTCAGCACAGCCGCAGGCGTTGCCTCGATACGAAGAACGCCCGCCCATTGGCGGGCGTTCTTCGTTTGAGTGCCCGCTTTCGGCGCGGGCGGTGGAGCGAGTGCGCACGTTTCGCACATTGCAGATGTGCTCTAATTCTTCGCCATGTACAAACCCCTCGAACTGTTCATCGGCCTGCGCTACACGCGGGCCAAGCGGCGCAATCACTTCATTTCGTTCATCTCCGCCGCTTCGATGGCGGGGATCGCCATCGGCGTGATGGCGCTGATCACGGTGCTGTCGGTGATGAACGGCTTCGAGCAGGAACTGCGCAACCGCATCCTCGGCATGGCCTCGCATGCGACGATCTCGGCGTTTCGCGGCGGGCTGGAGGAATGGCCGGTGATCGCCGAGGCCGCGCAGAAGCATCAGGAAGTCGAAGCGGTGGCACCGTACATCGACGGTGAGGGCATGGTGCGGGTCGGCGGTGAGCTGTCGGGCACACTGCTTCGCGGCGTGCTGCCGGACATGGAGGCGCAGGTCTCCGACGTCTCCGCCCACATGAAGGCCGGCTCGCTGGATTCGCTGCAGGCCGGTGAGTACAAGATCGTGCTCGGCGCCGAGCTGGCACGCGCGCTGGGCATCGGCGTAGGCGACAAGGTGGATCTGATGATTCCGCAGGCCAGCGTCACGCCGGCCGGGGTGTTGCCGCGCTTCCGTCGTTTCACCGTGGGCGGTGTGTTCGAAGTCGGCATGTACGAATTCGATCGCGGTCTGGTGATGATCCATCTGCAGGACGCCCAGGCTCTGCTGCGCATGGGTGAAACGGTCAGCGGCGTGCGCCTGAAACTGCACGACCTGTTTCAGGCGCCGCGTGTGTCGCGCGAGGTCGCGGCCGATCTGCCGGGGCTCTACTACGTGTCCGACTGGACGCGGCAGCACTCCAATTTCTTCAGCGCCGTGCGCACCGAGAAGATGGTGATGTTCATCATTCTTTCGCTGATCGTCGGCGTGGCCGCGTTCAACATCGTCTCCACACTGGTGATGGTGGTGCAGGACAAGCAGGCCGACATCGCGATACTGCGCACGCTCGGCGCCTCGCCTCGAACCGTGCTGGGCGTGTTCATGGTGCAGGGCACCTTGATCGGCCTGATCGGTACGCTGTTCGGCGTGGTACTCGGCGTGCTTCTGGCGATCAACGTACCGACGCTGGTGCCTTTCCTGGAAAGGCTGACCAATCACCAGTTTCTGGATCCCTCGGTGTACTACATCAGCAAGCTGCCCTCGCAACTCGAATCGACCGACGTGGTGCGCATCGCCCTGATGTCCTTCGTGCTGGCGGTGTTGTCGGGACTGTATCCGGCCTGGCGCGCGTCGCGCGTGATGCCGGCGGAGGCGCTGCGCTATGAATGATCGGGCGATGGGGGCGCCGCAAGCGGTGGTGGTGCACGCCCAGGGCCTGTGCAAGACCTTCAAGGACGCACGCGTCAATCTGCAGGTCTTGCGCGACATCGATTTCGAACTGCGTCGCGGCGACTGTGTAGCCATCGTCGGCGCCTCGGGTTCCGGCAAATCCACCCTGCTGCACCTGCTCGGCGGCCTCGACGCGCCGAGCGCCGGCGAAGTCTGGGTGGAAGGCGAGAACATGGCGAAACTGTCCGACGCCGCGCGCGGGCGGCTGCGCAACCGTTCGATGGGTTTCGTCTACCAGTTTCATCACCTGCTGCCGGAGTTCACGGCGCTCGAGAACGTGGCCATGCCGCTGCTGATTCGCGGCCTCAAGGTGCCCAAGGCGCGCGAGACGGCAGCGGAGCTGCTGGGTCGGGTCGGGCTCGGCGAACGGCTCGAACACAAGCCGGGCGAACTTTCGGGCGGCGAGCGCCAACGTGCCGCAGTGGCGCGTGCCTTGGTGACTCGGCCGGCCTGCGTGCTGGCCGATGAGCCGACCGGAAATCTGGACACGGATACGGCGGCCCGCGTGTTCGAACTGATGCTGGAACTGAACCGGGAACTGGGAACCAGTCTGGTCGTGGTGACGCACGATCCAGTGCTGGCCTCGCGCATGGATCGCGTATGGATGCTGGACCACGGACATCTGCGTCTGCGGGAGGCCGCGCCGGCCTGATCGCGGCCTTCGTCGCCGGTGTGCTGCTGGTTCAGCAGCTGCCGGCCTTGCCGCCGCTGGCCGTGTTGCCGGCGCTGTTGTTGCCGCTGCCGGTGCTGGGCCGCTGGCGTTGGCCGTATGCGGTTCTGGTGCTGGCCGCGACCCTGACGATCCTGCGTGCCGACCTTCGCCTTGCCGACCGCTGGCCACCATCGCGGCATGGCGAGGACGTGGTGCTGCGAGCCTGGATCGACGGTCTGCCGGAACGTGAGTTCGGGGATTGGCGCTTCGTGGTGCGGCCCGGCGACCGCGATCTTCCCCAACGCATACGCGTCAGTTGGTACCGCAGTCAGGCGCCATTGCGCGCCGGCCAGTGCTGGGACTTCACGCTGAGGCTGCGCACACCGCATGGCTCACTCAATCCTGGCGGTCTCGACTACGAACGCTGGCTGTTCTCCAACCACTACGGCGCCACCGCCTATGTCCGCGAGGCGAGCCGCTGCGCGGACAGTGACCGGCACTGGGGCGTGGACCCGATTCGCCAGACGCTTTCCGACCGGCTGCACGCTGGGTTGCCGCAACATCCCGGCCTGCCGCTGCTGAACGCGCTGCTGATCGGCGATCGTTCCGGACTCGGCGACGAGGACTGGCGCGTGCTGCGCGAGAGCGGCACCAGTCATCTGGTCGCGATATCGGGGCTGCACGTGGCGCTGATCGCCGGTGTGGCGTTCTGGCTGATGCGTTGGGCCTGGGCCTTGTGGCCGCGCCTGTGTCTGTTGTGGCCGGCGCAGCGCGTGGCAGCGATCACCGCTGCGCTGGCGGCCGCCGCTTACTCGGCGATGGCCGGATTTTCGCTGCCGACCTTGCGTGCCCTGCTGATGTTGCTGGTGTTCGTCGTCGCCAGTCTGCTCGGGCGTTTGAGTTCGTCGTTCATCACTTTGGGGCTGGCCGCGGTCGTGGTGCTGCTGCTCGATCCGTTCGCGGCGCTGGCGCCGGGCTTCTGGCTGTCGTTCGGGGCGGTGGCGGCGATCCTCTATGTGGTCTCTGGCCGCGCGGCGCCAGCGACACCGTATCGGGGATTTCTGCGACTGCAGGCCGTACTCGGGCTGCTGCTGATTCCCGCCAGCCTGTGGTACTTCGATGGCGCCAGCCTGATTGCGCCGATCGTCAATCTGCTGGCCGTACCGTTGTTCGCGATCGTGCTGCCGGTGCTGTTGCTGGCGACCGGGCTCGCGCTGTGCTGGGACGTCATGCTGCCGCTGCTGGGCGTTTGCGCCAGTGCGCTGGCGCAGCTGATGCAGGGGCTGGCCTGGCTGGTCGATCATCTCACCTGGGCCTGGCAGCCACTGACCGTCAATGGATTTTCCGTGTTGCTGGCCGCCGCCGGCGTGCTGCTGCTGGCGGCGCCGCGCGGCCTGCCCCTGCGGGTGCTGGGTCTGTTGCTGTGTGTGCCGCTGCTGTTCCCGCCGAAACAATCGCCCGAGCAAGGCTTTCGCCTGACGGCGCTCGATGTCGGGCAGGGGCTGGCGGTGGTGGTGCGCACGAAAACCCACACCCTGGTCTACGACGCCGGCCCGGCCTACGCCGGCGGTTTCGATGCCGGCGACATGGTGGTGGCGCCGTACCTGCGCTCGCAAGGCGTGCGGCGCGTCGACCGGCTCATGCTGTCGCACGGCGATAACGATCATGCCGGCGGTGTCGCGGCGATCCGCGCGGCGCTGCCGGTGGTGTCGGAGCTGGGCGTCGAGCGGCCGTGTCGCGCCGGCGCGCGCTGGAACTGGGATGGTGTGCAGTTCCGCGTGCTGCATCCGGATGTCGCACTGGTAAGCGGGTCCGACAACAACCGGTCCTGCGTACTGCGCATCGACGCGCCGCAAGGTAGCGCCCTGCTCAGCGGTGATATTGAACGCGAAGCGGAGTCACACCTGCTGTCGACGATGCCGGACGCGCTCGCCGCCGACCTGCTGCTGGCGCCGCACCATGGCAGCCGCACCTCGTCCAGCGAGGCCTTCGTCCATGCCGTCTCCCCACGGCTGGTGATTTTCGCGGCCGGTTGGCGGCATCACTTCGGGCATCCGCATCCGGAGGTTGTGGCGCGCTATCGCGCGCTCGGGGCGGACATGGCGACGACCGGTGTCGAGGGTGCCGTGAGTGTTCGTTTCGAAGGAGTAGGGCGGCCGGTGCAGCGCTGGCGGCGGACGCACCGTCGTTACTGGAACGCGCCCGCCGAGCCCTGATCCGCCCAGGCCTCGCGTAATCCCTAGCTGGACCGAGGTCCGGCAGGGGTTTAGTTTTGTCGGCACGTCAGCACATTTGCGAGATCGACGATGAACGTGTCCGGAGCCGTCTCAGGAAGCAGTACCGATGCCGCACAGCGTGCCGCTGCAATGGCGGCGCTGGACGGGGCCGACCGCCAGTGGCCCGATCCGCGAGCTGCCACGGGCTTGATGCCGGCCAGCAACGAAGCCTATTTCCACCCGCAGTACGCTACGCTGATGCGCGAGCAATTCGGCATCGGCCCGGGCGTGTCGATGGTGAGCTTCTCGGAGAGCGTCGCCGGCACTGCGCGACAGCCGATCGATCTGGAACTGGCGCAGCTCGCGCAGGATGTCTACGACGTCAACGGCCAGGGCATCGACGGCTGGAGCCGGCTCGACGGTGACGCCCTGCGCGCCGCCGGTATCGACCCCGGCACGCTCGAAGACAGCGACAGCGGACTGCGCGCCGCGATCTACCAGAACGACGAAGGGGAGACCGTTCTCGCGTTCGCGGGCTCCAATGACGGACCGGACTGGCTCAACAATCTGCAACAGGGCATCGGCATGGACGCCGAGCAATACGATCAGGCCACGGCGCTGGCGCGCCGCGCCGCCGTGGCCTTCGGTGATGAGCTGGTGATCGTCGGGCACTCGCTGGGCGGCGGTCTCGCCTCCGCTGCCTCGCTGGCCACCGGCAACAGCGCCGTGACCTTCAATGCGGCGGGGCTTTCGGACAACACCATCGAAGACCTCGGCCTGGTGCCGGATGCGGCGCGCGAGACTGCCGAAGCCGGCCAGATTCGTCGCTACAACATCGAAGGCGAAATCCTCACCTGGGAACAGGAAGATGCCTACGGCGATTCCTGGATCCTGCCGGATGCCCTGGGCCATGAGGTCGAAATGGCTGATCCCGACCCGCTGGGCGGCCTTTCCAGCTTGTGGCCGCCAAACGTGATCGGGCACCGGATCGAGCTGCACGGCATGGGCTCGGTGCTGGATGCGATGCGCGCCGGTTGATCGCACACATTGACAAGGTCTGCTCCGGACCGCGAGGATCAAGGCAGATGGAGCTGCACGGGCGCCGCTGTCGGCCGTCCGTCACCTTGAGAGACCGATGCTGCGACTGATCGCGAACCTGGGCGTGCTGGCCGCGCTCATCGTTCTGTCGGTGGGCTGTGGCGATGCGGCGACACCCGGGAAAGCCATGCCGTCCGGATTTACCGAGCCCAGGAATATCGTGCTGGCCGAGGCAGTGGCGGCCAATGACGTGGAGGGCGTGCAGGCTGCGATCCGGGCGGGCGGCGACGTGAATGCACGGGGGGAAGAAGGCGTGGGCCTGCTGCATTGGGCGATTCTCAATCGCGCACCCGATGCGCTCGGAGCCCTGCTCGATGCCGGTGCCGACCCCCTGGTCACCACCGAGGCCGGACGCGCCGCCATGCACTATGCCGCCGTGGCGGATGATCCCGCGTATCTGAAAGTGCTGCTGTCGCGCGGCGCATCCACCGAGGTCCGCAACAGCCGCAACGGCCACACGCCGATTTTCGACGCCGTGGGGGGGCGCGGCGCCGAATCGCTGAGCCTGCTGATCGAAGCCGGAGCGGACGTCAATGCCGCTGCGCCGATGGGCGATACGCCGCTGCATGAGGCCGCTTCGGTCGGTGATTTCGATGGTGTGAAGCGCCTGCTCGAAGCGGGTGCCGATCCGTGGGCACGCAACGCGCAGAAGGCTACGTTCCAGGCCTATCTCAGGGTCGGGCCCGCCGAATCCGCTTATACCGAGAAGGCGCAGCGCCAGCGCGAGGCCATCCGCAACTGGCTGCGTGCGCAGCGCATCGAAGTCGACTTCTGAGCGGCCTACTGTTGGCGCTCAGCGCTCAGAAGGATGCGCAAGCCCGCGTCTATAGTTTCGTGGGATTCGGCACGTCGCCGTAGACGGCGAGCGGGTCGAAAGTCTTTTCGGATTCCCGGAACAGCAGGCCGCGTTCGAAGTCGCCGGGTCCGGTCGGAATCTCCCGGTAGAAGCAGGAACGGTAGCCCACGTGGCAACTCGCGTCGCCGGCCACTTCCACTCGCAACCAGATCGCGTCCTGATCGTCGTCGATGCGCAGTTCCACCACTTTCTGCACCAGCCCGCTGGTGGCGCCCTTGTGCCACAGCACCTGCCGGCTACGGCTGAAGTAGTGCGCTTCGCCGGTGGCGATGGTGCGCTTGAGCGCCTCGGCATTCATGTAGCCCAGCATCAGCACTTCGCCGGTGGCGGCGGCGGTCGTCACGCAGGGCAGCAGACCGTGCTCGTCGAACTTGGGCGCCAGTTCGGTGCCTTCTTCGACTTGCTCGATCGTCCTGCGTGCGTGGAAGTGGATGTCCTCGGCCATGATTGGGGCGGTGCGCAAAGGGCGCGTGTTATAACATAGGACCATGACGCGCGCGAACAGCCGAAAAACCACACAAAAGCCGCGCCCGGCCAAGCTCGCCGCGGCCCGTTTCGACGAAATCGAAATCCAGTGCGAACAGCGCGGCCTGCGTCTAACCGAGATGCGGCGCGAGGCCTATCTGCTGCTTGCCGAAAAAAATGCGCCACTGTCGGCCTACGACCTGCTGGAAGGCCTGGAAGCCCGGGTTGGCCGCAAGCTCGCGCCACCCACCGTGTACCGCGCGCTGGATTTCCTGCTGGAGCAGGGCTTCATCCACCGTATCGCTTCCAGCAGCAAATACCTCACCTGCGACCATCCGGGCGAGGCGCATGAAAGTATCTATTTCATGTGCAGCAACTGCGGCACCGCCCGCGAGATCGAGGACACGCGCATCGCCAAACTGCTGTCCGAGGACGCCAGCGGCGTCGGTTTCTCACCGCAGCGTCACGTCGTCGAGGTTCAGGGCGTGTGCAAGGACTGCGGGACTGCCTAAATGAGCGTTTTCGCGCAAAGACGCGAAGAGCGCCAAGAAGGTTTCAAAAATGCTTCCGCTTTTCCTTGGCGACTTGGCGCCTCGGCGCGAGCCCCAAAAGCGCATGGGGTACCCGCTCAGAGCCGCGCCACCGCGCCCTTCATGACCCCTTCGTAAGCACGCACCTCGATCTCCGCGCCAGGGCGCAGTTCGGCCACGCGCCGCGCAATGTGCTCGGCGATGCGCTCCACGGTGCTGTCGGCGTCCAGCAGATCGCTGCGGGTTTCCGGCATCGCCAGTTCGAAGCGACCTTCGGCCGAGTCATATCCGTAGCGGATGCGGCCGTTGCCGCGCGCGATGATGTCCTCGCGGCTGCCGAGATAGATGTCGGTCCAGCGCATCGCCCATTCCGTTTCGAGTTCACTGTCGCGCTCGCCGTTCACGCGGATGTGCAGGCGCGAGCGGTGTCCATGTGCAATCCGCTGGCACAGGCCGTTGTGTTTCTTCAGGCCGTGCACGTAGTGATAGAAGATGCCGTCGATGTCCTCATGGTGCAGCCGCAGGTCGATCGCATCGACGCTGGGCGGAACGATTCCGAGGAAGCTCGGCGCCAGGAAGGTGCCGATCGCGACGGGGTCGATCTCCGCGGTGTCGAGCAGGCTCACCGCCGCCGGCGGCGACACATGTTCGATCGCGCCGAGGTCCGACTTGAAGATCAGTTGCGTGCGCTCGATCGTCTCGTCGAATTGCAATTCGGGCGCGAGACGGGGAACCAGCAGGGTGTGATCGACGCTGGAATCGATGGCGCGCTTGAGGCGTCGCTTGACCTCGCCGAAGTCGAGCACCATGGACTGGTCATCCAGCTCGCCGTGCAGTTCCACGTCCACGATCCAGCTTTCGCCGACCAGGCCGCGCGCGGCATCAAGAATTGCGCTGTCGATGACAGTCAGGTGTTCGACGAAAAGGCTGGTCACAAGGATTCAAGGGCCGGACGAACAGGCATTCTACAGCCTGTCGACGCGGGCATCCTGTAAACTGCAGGGCTCTTTTCGCCCCGTCCGGCGCCGCACGCACAACCTCTTCGAAATGTCCATCGTCACTCGCTTCGCCCCCAGCCCGACCGGATTTCTCCATATCGGCGGTGCCCGCACCGCGCTGTTCTCCTACCTGTATGCCAGGCGCCGTGGCGGCAGGTTTCTGCTGCGCATCGAGGATACCGACCGCGAGCGCTCGACCCAGTCGGCGGTGGACGCGATCTTCGAGGGCATGGCCTGGCTGGGCCTGAAGTCCGACTTCGAGATCGTCTACCAGACGCAGCGCTTCGATCGGTATCGCGAGGTGATTGCGCAGATGCTCGAAGCCGGGACGGCCTATCACTGCTATGCCTCGAAAGAAGAGCTGGACGCCCTGCGCGCGCAGCAGCAGGCCAACAGGGAAAAGCCGCGCTATGACGGCCGCTGGCGTCCCGAGCCCGGCAAGACCTTGCCGGCGCCGCCGGACGGCGTGAAGCCGGTGGTGCGCTTCCGCAACCCGGTCGATGGCGATGTGGTGATCGACGATCTCATCAAGGGCCGGATCACGGTGGCCAACCGCGAGCTGGACGATCTCATCATCGCCCGCGCCGACGGCACGCCCACGTATAACTTCTGCGTGGTGGTGGACGATCTGGACATGGGGATCAGCCATGTCATTCGCGGTGACGATCACGTCAACAACACGCCGCGCCAGATGAACATCTTCCGCGCGCTCGGCGCCGAGCCGCCGGCCTACGCGCATGTGTCGATGATACTCGGCGGCGACGGTGCCAAGCTGTCCAAGCGTCATGGCGCGCTCGGCGTGATGGAGTATCGCGCCATGGGATTCCTGCCGGAGGCGATGCTCAATTATCTGGTGCGCCTCGGCTGGAGTCATGGCGACCAGGAGCTGTTCACGCGCGAGGAAATGGAGCGGTACTTCGACTTCGACCACGTCTCGTCCGCGCCGGCGCGATTCGACATGGAGAAGGCCTACTGGGTCAACCACCAGTATCTGAAGACCGCCGATCTGGCGGTGGTGGAACCCGAATTCGACTGGCATCTGCGCCGGATGAATCTGGATCCGGCGGCCGGTCCGGCACTGTCCGAGGTGATTCTGGCGCAGCGCGAGCGCTGCCGCACGCTGCTGGAAATGGCCGAGAAATCCGCCTTTCTGTATTCGGAGATCGAGTCCTACAACGAAAAGGATGCTTCCAAGCATCTGACGATCGCCGCCGCCGACATCCTCAAGGCGCTGATCGAGCGGCTCGGCGCGCTACCGGTCTGGGACGCCGAAGCCATCCACGGCGCCGTTCATGGCGTGGCCGAAATGCACGGCGTCGGCCTCGGCAAGGTGGCGCAGCCGATCCGTGTCGCCGTGGCCGGCATGGCGGTGTCGCCGCCGATCGACGAAACCCTGCGTCTGCTGGGGCGCGATCGAACAATCATGCGCCTCGGCGCCGCACTGAATCACATCGGTTTGAGAGCATAAGCAACCGCGCGCCTTTCCCCCTCGGAGGAAGGCGTCCAAAGCGACACAAGAAGACATGTCTATCGAAATCAGTTTTCCGGACGGCAACAAGAAGTCGTTCGATATGCCCGTGACCGGGCTCGAAATCGCCCAGGGCATCAGCCCCGGACTCGCCAAGAAGGCGATCATCGTCAAGGTGGACGGTGCGCAGCGGGACCTGACGCGGCCGATCGAAAAGAGCGCCGCGATCGAGATCGTGACCCGCGATCAGCCCGAAGCGCTGGAAGTGTTGCGCCACGACGCCGCGCACGTGCTGGCGCAGGCGGTTCAGGAACTTTTCCCGGGCACGCAGATCACCTTCGGCCCGTCCACCGAAGTGGGCTTCTATTACGACTTCGCGCGTGACGAACCCTTCACCGAAGCCGATCTCGAAACCATCGAAAAGCGTATGCGCGAGATCGTGCAGCGCGACCTGCCGATCGCACGCGAAGTCTGGAATCGCGACGAGGCGATCGCCTATTTCCAGAAGATCGGCGAAAAGTACAAGGCCGAGTGGATTCGCGAAGGCATCTCGCCGGATGAAGAACTCAGTATTTATCGTCAGGGCGGCGACTGGCTGGACATGTGCATGGGGCCGCATCTGCCATCCACCGGGCGGCTCGGCAGCGCCTTCAAGCTGACCAAGGTGTCCGGCGCCTATTGGCGCGGCGATGCCAACAATGCGCAGCTGCAGCGCATCTACGGCGTGGCCTTCGCCAACGACAAGGATCTCAAGGCCTACCTGCACATGATGGAGGAGGCGGAGAAGCGCGATCACCGCCGCCTCGGCAAGCAACTCGACCTGTTCCACATCCAGGAAGAGGCCGTGGGCCAGGTATTCTGGCACCCCAAGGGCTATTCGATCTACCGTTCGCTCGAGGCCTACATCCGCCGCAAGATCGGCGCGAAGGGCTATGTCGAGGTCAAGACGCCGCTGCTGCTGGACCGCAAGCTGTGGGAGCGATCGGGCCACTGGGAGAAATACCACGAGAACATGTTCATCGCCGAGGTCGAGGAAAGCGAAAACCATCACAGCTCGCTCGCGCTCAAGCCGATGAACTGTCCGGGTCATGTGCAGATCTTCAACCAGGGCATCACCTCGTATCGCGACCTGCCGCTGCGCATGGCCGAATTCGGTTCCTGCCACCGCTACGAGCCGTCCGGCGCCCTGCATGGCCTGATGCGCGTGCGCGGTTTCACCCAGGACGATGCGCATATCTTCTGCACGCCCGAGCAGATGCCGGTGGAAGCGGCCAACGCCGGCCGCCTGATCTTCGAGGTCTATCGCGAACTGGGTTTCGACAAGGTTGACGTGAAGCTCTCGACCCGGCCCGAGCAACGTATCGGCGCCGACGCAGTCTGGGACCGCGCGGAAGCGGAACTGGTCAAGGCCTGCGAGATGATGGGCGTGGACTACACGCTGCAACCGGGCGAGGGCGCGTTCTATGGCCCGAAGCTCGAGTTCACCCTGCACGACGCCATCGGCCGCGCCTGGCAATGCGGCACCGTACAGGTGGATTTCAATCTGCCGGAGCGCTTCGAGGCGGAATACGTGGCCGAGGACGGTTCGCGTCAGCGGCCCGCGATGCTGCACCGCGCCGTGCTCGGTTCGATGGAACGCTTCATCGGCATTCTGATCGAGCAGTACGCAGGCACCTTCCCTCTGTGGATCGCGCCGGTGCAGGCCGTGGTCGCGACCATCGTCTCGGATGCCGACGATTATGCGGCCACTGTCCAGGCCGCTTTTGCCAAGGCGGGCCTGCGCAGCGAACTCGATCTGCGCAACGAGAAAATCAACTACAAGGTGCGCGAGCACTCCGTCGGCAGAATCCCGGTGATCGCCGTGATCGGCCGCAAGGAAGCCGAGGATGGCACCGTGGCCTTGCGCCGTCTGGGCACGCAGCATCAGAAGACCTTGCCGCTGGACGAGGCGATCGCCCTGCTGACGGCCGAAGCCCTACCACCTGATCTGCGCCCCGGATGATTCCGGGTACACGGAGCCTCATGGAATGCTGATCATCACCGCACAACTGGTTGCGGGTCTGGTGTTGCTGGTGTTCGGAGCCGAATGGCTGGTGCGCGGCGCCGCACGTCTGGCCAGCAGTTTCGGCGTTGCGCCGTTGATCGTCGGCCTCACCGTGGTGGCCTTCGGCACCAGCGCGCCGGAGCTGGCGGTTTCGGTGCAGGCGGCGTATTCCGGTAGCGCCGACATCGCGCTCGGCAATGTCGTGGGCAGCAATATCTGCAACGTCCTGCTGATCCTGGGCCTTGCCGCGATCGTGGCGCCGCTGGTGGTACACCGTCAGCTGGTAATCCTCGATGTGCCGCTGATGATCGGAATTTCGGTGCTGGTGCTCGTGCTGGGGCTCGACGGGCGGATCGGGCGCGGCGACGGTGTGCTGCTGTTCGTCGGGCTGATCGGCTATGTCAGTTTTTTGCTGATCAAGTCGCGTCGCTCCGGCGGTGAGGTCCCTGAGGAGCTGAAGGACGCGATCGGCGAGGAGGGCGCCAAACCTGCACCGGTATGGAAGGATCTGCTGCTGATCGTGCTGGGTTTGGCCGCCCTGGTCGGCGGATCGAATCTGTTCGTGAGCGGGGCGGTCACGATCGCGACGCTGCTGGGCTGGTCGGAACTGGTGATCGGCCTCACCGTGATCGCGGTCGGTACCTCGCTGCCCGAGATCGCCACCTCGGTGATGGCCGTGATTCGTGGCCAGCGCGACATTGCGGTCGGCAATGCCGTGGGCAGCAACATCTTCAATCTGCTGTCGGTGCTGGGTATCGCCTCGATCGTTGCGCCGGATGGCATCAGCGTGCCGGCGGACGCGATCAATTTCGATCTGCCGGTAATGATCGCAGTGGCCGTGGCCTGTCTGCCCATCTTCTTTTCGGGGCATCGCATCGACCGCTGGGAGGGCGGATTGTTTTTCGCCTACTACGTGATCTATACCGCCTACCTGATTCTGCGCTCGACCCAGCATGAATTGCTGGGAGCGTTCAGCACCACTTTGGCCTGGCTCGTTCTGCCGCTGACCGCCGTCACCTTGCTGGCGATCGGCCTTAACGCCTGGCGCGTGCAACGGCGATGAGCGCACCGCCGACGCCCCCGCGCGCGCGCCGGACAGTTCACGAGCATCAAGACGCCCACGGCACGCGCGCGGATCCCTACCACTGGCTGCGCGACGACACGCGCCAGGATGCCGAGATGCTGGCGCATCTGCGCGCCGAGAATGCGTACTGCGACGCGGTACTGGCTCCGCACGCGGTGCTGGAGCAGGCGATCTACGACGAGATCGTGGCGCGTCTCAAACCGGACGACAGCTCCGTGCCGGTGTTCGACAACGGCTACTGGTACACGGCCCGCTACGCGCCCGATCAGCAGTACGTGATCCACCTTCGCCAGGCCGGCAGCCTGGACGCGGCCGAAGAAATCCTGATCGACGGCAACCGCATGGCACAGGGCAGTGACTACTTCGAACTGGGCCACTACGAGATCAGCCCGGACAATCGCTGGATGGCCTATGCCATCGACCGGGTCGGCCGCCGCGAGTATGAAATCCGCATTCGCGATCTGCACAGCGGTGAAGACCTGCCGGATCGAATCGTCCGCGCCGAGGCCGACCTGGCCTGGGCCAACGACAGTCAAACCGTGCTGTACATCGCCAAAGACCCCGAAACCCTGCTGGGTGATCGCGTCATGGCGCACCGGCTCGGCGAGGTCGAAGACCGCTTGCTGTACCGCGAAGAGGACGACCGCTTCTTCATGGGCGTTTCGCGGTCCAAGGACGGGTGCTGGCTGCTGATCGGCCTCAACGCCACACTGACCTCGGAATGCCGCTATGCCGATGCCGGCGGCCCGGAGTTTCACTTCGAGCCCGTCATCGCGCGCGAGCAGGCGCATGAATATGAAGCCGAGCCGCTGGGTGAGGACTTCATCATTCGCAGCAATCGCGGGGCGCGAAACTTCAGGCTGGTACGCGCGCCCAGATGTTCGGCCGGCGATTCCGCAACTTGGGTCGAACTCATCGCCGGACGGGACGACGCGGTGATCGAGGACTTCGACGTGCACCGAAACTGGCTGTTCGTCAACGAACGCGTCGATGGTCTGTTGCGGCTGCGTCGTCTCAGCTGGGACGGAACGCTGGATCAGCAGCTGGGTCCGGACCACGCCAGCGCCGATGCCGCCACCACGATGCTCGATGCGTTGCCGGAACTCGACGCCCCGGTGCTGCGCTACGTGCACAGCTCGCTCGCCAGCCCGGCCAGCACCTACGAACTCGATCTGCGCAGCGGCGAACAGCGGCTGATCAAGCGCCAGCCCGTGCTGGGCAGTTTTGACGAATCGGACTATGTCAGCGAACACCGGCGCGTCACCGCGCGCGACGGCGCGCGTGTGCCGGTATCCATCGTCTACCGGCGCGGTACGGCGCTGGACGGCACTGCGCCGGCGCTGGTCTATGGATACGGCGCCTACGGTCTGTCGCTGGACCCGAGCTTCTCCAGCTCTCGTCTGGCCCTGCTGGATCGTGGCTGCGTCTGCGTCATCGTGCATGTGCGCGGTGGCGAGGAACTCGGGCGCGACTGGTACGACGGCGGCCGGCTCGCCAACAAGATGAACAGCTTCCACGACTTCATCGACGTCAGCGAATGGCTGGTGCAACAAGGCTATGCCGCGCGTGACCGCCTGTTTGCCAGCGGCGGCAGCGCCGGTGGCCTGCTGATGGGCGCCGTCGCCAACCTGCGTCCCGATTTGTACGCCGGCATGCTGGCGCACGTGCCGTTCGTCGACGTGCTGAGCACCATGCTCGACGACAGCCTGCCGCTCACGACCAACGAATACGACGAATGGGGCGACCCGTCCGAGGCCGACGCCTACGGCTGGATGCGTGGCTATTCACCCTACGACAATGTGCGCGAGCAGGCCTATCCGGCGATGCGCGTCACGACGGGCCTGTGGGATTCGCAGGTGCAGTACTGGGAGGCCGTCAAGTGGGTCGCACGATTGCGCGAGGCGAACACCGGTGATGCTCCGATCCTGCTGCAAACCGAACTCGGCGCCGGTCACGGCGGCAAGTCCGGTCGCTACGAGCGCCTGCATGAAGTCGCGCGTGACTACGCGTTTCTGATCTGGCGCGCCGGCCTTCACAAGGCCTGAGCTGTAGGGTGGGCAAAGCGTAGCGTGCCCACCCTACGCCCGCTACGAAGAATCGAGCCGAACGCTTCCAGCCGGTGCACGCCGTGGCGGCGGCACAGCTCGGCAATGGTATTTCGATTGTTTTCGATCAGCGGGTGCATTGCAGAATTCTAACCCGAGGGCCACTCGGCTTTTCGCACTTTACTGTTGCGCGGCTGCGCGGAGTTGCGGCCGTACGTCGATGACATCCACTACAGATACGAGTAAACGGGATGAACTGGGAGCGTTGCGCGAGGAGATACAGGCCTTGCTCCGAGCTTTGGAGTCCTGGAAGGAAGGAGGCTGAGTACCGTTTGCGAGTTCAGGATGCCGGGTTAATGTATGCATGCGCCAACTACCGGGAAAACGTCGATGCTGCGAGCGGTCTTGCTGTTGTGTTGCTGCGCGGCCGTCACGCCGCTGGCGCAGGCCCAGTCTCTGAAGATGGATGGCCAGTGGGAGCAGGGTGGCCTGATCGTTGGTCAGACCGACGCGGGCGCCCAGGTCTGGTTCAACGAGCAGGCGCTGCCGGTTTCTTCGGACGGCGTATTCGTCTTCGGTTTCCATCGCGACGATCCGGCACTGGCAAGTATTCGGGTGCGTGACGCGCAGGGCCACGAACATACCGAGACGCATTCCGTCGCTCAGCGCGACTACCCGGTGCAACGCATCGACGGTCTGCCGGACAAGATGGTGACTCCGCCCAAGGCGGTGCTCGACCGCATCGCCGACGATGCGAATCGGGTCAAGGCTGCGCGTTCGCATGAATTGCCGCGCACGGACTTTGCGGACGGGTTCGTGTGGCCGGTGCAGGGACCGCTGTCCAGCGTCTACGGCAGCCAGCGCATCCTCAATGGCGTGCCCAAGCAGCCGCACTACGGTGTGGATATCGCGGTGCCGACCGGAACGCCGATCGTCGCCAGCGCCGGCGGCGTGGTCGAGATGGCGGACCCGGACCTTTACTACACCGGCGGAACGGTGATCATCGATCACGGTGCCGGCGTCAGTTCGACCTATCTGCACATGTCTCGGCTGGACGTGAAACCGGGGCAGGAAGTGAAGCGCGGTCAGACCATCGGTGCCGTCGGGGCCACCGGTCGTGTCACGGGGCCGCACCTGTGTTTTCGCTACAACTGGCGTGAGTCGCGGCTCGATCCGCAACTGCTGCTGCCGACACACGGCGAGAGCGCGACGCTCTGAATCGGACAGGGGAACCCTATGCGGCTGTTGGTCAATATCGTGATCGTGCTGCTGATCGCGGGCGGTGCCTACGGGATTTACAAGACGCTGTCGACGCCCGACGATCTGTTTGCCCTGACCGGCGACTTCGCCGCCTGTCCGCCGCGCCCCAGCTGCGTGTCGTCGATGGCGGGCGACGCGATACACACGATCGCGCCGCTGAACAGCGCCTTGGGCCGTGAGGAGACGATGCGTCGTCTGCGTGACCAGATCCAGGCCATGGGCGGCAGCATCAAGCATGAACTTCAGGGGTATCTGCACGCCGTATTCCAGACGCCGAAGATGCATTTCCACGACGACGTGGAGCTGTTGTACCGAGCCGACGGACGGGTCGAGGTGCGCTCGATTTCCCGCCTGGGCTATCGGGATTTCGGCGTCAACCGGAACAGGATCGAAATGCTGCGTCGTCGCTTCGACGATACGCCGGCCTCCTGAGCGACTGCGCAGGGCCGCCGGCGGGCGCTTCCGTCAAAACAATTCCCCAGATCCAGCAGTGCCGTTCGCGCGCTGACTTAGACTGATTTCCTCCCGCAAATGGGAATCTGTTGCATCTCGCATGTGATTCTGGATTAGAATAAGTCGTATTCACGTTGAGCCCGCGTCACAACGTGTCAGGCATGCGGCAATGCCCGGGGATGGTGTAGGGCCGGCCGGAACACACCGATCAGAAATAACGACGCCTCATGTTTGCAGGCGGACGCCTCACAGCGTGCCGTCGATGATCAATTAGGGAGCATCAGCATGACTTTTCGCCGCACGGCCGTCGCGACTGCGATTTTGAGCCTGTACAGCGCGCCGGACCTGGTTCACGCCCAGGCCGATCAAACGAACAATGCCCATGCCGGCGATGTTGCAATGGCGGACAGCGTGCAGGTTCTGCCGACTGTTCAGGTCGAAGGCGAGGCGATCGATCCCTACAAGGTGAATGAGGCGCAGTCGCCGAAGTTCACGGCGCCGCTGCTGGATACGCCGAAGTCGTTCACGGTGATCTCCGAGGAATTGCTGCGGGATACCGCCGCAAGCTCGTTGCAGGATGCCCTGCGCCAGGTGCCGGGCATCACCTTTGCGGCCGGCGAGGGCGGCCAGCCGATCGCCGATCGTCCAATCATCCGAGGCATCAATTCCACTTCGAACGTGTTTGTCGACGGCATGCGCGACATCGGCTCACAGACCCGCGAAGTGTTCGCCCTGGAGGCGGTGGAAGTGCTCAAGGGTTCCGATTCGGTCTATGCCGGCCGCGGTTCGGGCGGCGGCAGCGTCAATCTGGTGTCCAAGACCGCCAAGGGCGAGGACTTCACGCGCGGCACGCTGATGTTCGGCACGGCTGACACGCTGCGCGGCACCATCGACCAGAACTGGGCGATCAACGACACCGTGGCGTTTCGTCTTGGCGTGCTGGGTGCCAAGGGCGGAACGCCGGGGCGCGACAGTGCGGTGGACTTTGACAAGTGGGGCGTTTCCCCGTCGCTGGCCTTCGGTCTGGGCACGCCGACCCGTGTGACGCTGGACTACTACCACCTCAGCGACAACAGCATGCCGGACTACAGCATTCCCTACGATCTGGAGACCGGCGTGCCGGCGACCGAGACGCTGGGTGTGGATGCCGACAGCTTCTACGGTCTGGTCAATCGCGATTTCCGTGAGGGCGAGACCGACATCGCCACGGTGTTCGTGGACCATGATCTGGAGAACGGGCTGCACCTGCGCAATGCCACGCGCTGGGGCAAGTCGACCAATTCCTACGTGGTGAGCAACCCGGACGATTCGGCTGGCAACGTCGCCAATGGATCGGTCTATCGTTCCACCAAGAACCGCTGGAGCCAGACCAAGACCATCGCCAACCAGACCGACCTGACCGGGCGCCTGGTCACCGGGTTGCTGGAGCACAGCTTCGACTTCGGCGTGGAATTCACGCGCGAAAAGAAGGAGCAGGACGGCTATACGATCACCAGCGCCAATCCGCATGTCGATGCGGACGGCAACGTCACACGCAATTGCGACGATCCGCTGCTCGACCCGACCCAGCCGTCCTACGACTGCACTGACCTCTACAACCCGAACCCCTACGATCCCTGGGCCGGCACGATCGCGCGCAACGACAAGCCGTCGTTCTACCAAACCGATGCGACGGCGATCTATGCCTTCGACACGATCAAGTTCAGCGAACAGTGGCAGGCGAGCCTGGGTGTGCGCTGGGATCGCTACGAGACCGAAGTCGAAACGCCGTCGGACCCGGCTGCCAACGCGCATTCCAGCGATACCTTCATCAACTACCAGCTCGGCTTGGTCTACAAGCCCGTCAGCTCTGGCAGCATCTATGCCTCCTACGGCACGGAAACCACGCCGGCACCGCTGGGTTCGGGTGACGAGGATGCGCCGTTCCCAGGCTCTCCGGACGACTGCACACAGCGCTGCCGCGCCGACAACACCAATATCGATCCGGAAGAGACGGAAAACTTCGAAATCGGCGCGAAGTGGGAGCTGTTCAATCAGCGTCTGCTGCTGACGGCGGCGATCTTCGACCTTTCGCGCGAGAACGCCTACATCGAGGTGGAGCCGGACGTCTTCGACACCGCCGGCGAAACCAGCGTGCGTGGTGCCGAATTCAGCTTCTCCGGCAGCATTTCGGAGAAATGGAAAGTGTTCGGCGGCTATTCCTATCTGGATTCGGAACTGGTCCGTGCGGCCACCGGCAGCGTCGCCGAAGGCAAGGAACTGCCGAACACCCCGGAGCACAGCTTCACCCTGTTCAGCAACTATGCGATCACGCCGGCGATTACCGTGGGCGGCGGCGCCAACTATGTCAGCGAAGTCTACGGCAGTCTGACGTCCGACCCGGTGAAGAAGATACCGGACTACTGGCGCTTTGATGCCATGGCGTCCTGGGCGCTGATGCCGGACCTCGAACTGCAGCTCAACGTCCAGAACATCACCGACGAGGTCTATTACACCAAGGCCTATGCGGCGCACTATGCGGCATTGGGTTCGGGACGCCAGGTTCTGGTGTCCGCCAACTTCTCGTTCTGAGCCTGTCGACGAGGGCCCGGTCCGGCACAATGGACCGGGTTCTTCGTCACTATTCGAATGCTGATCTCGATTCCAGATGTACTCGACGCGCAACAGCTCGCGCACTGCCGGCGCCAGCTGGAGTCCGCGCAGTGGATCGACGGCAATGTCACCTCAGGACATCAGTCGGCGCGAGCCAAGCGCAACCGTCAGCTGCCGGAGGACTCGGCAGCCGCGCGCGAGGTCGGGGCCACGATACTGCGAGCCCTGTCGGCCAATCCGAGATTCATCGCAGCGGCCCTGCCGGCGCATGTCTTTCCGCCGCTGTTCAACCGTTACGGTGTGAAGGAACGTTTCGGGGCGCATGTGGACAATGCGGTACGACAGCATCGCGGCAGCGGCGCGCGTATCCGCACCGACCTGTCAGCGACGCTGTTCTTCGCCGAGCCCGCGGAATACGACGGCGGCGAACTGGTGGTGGAAGACACCTATGGCAGCCACAGCGTCAAGCTGCCGGCCGGCCATCTCGTGGTCTATCCGTCGAGCAGTCTGCATCATGTCACCGAAGTCACGCGCGGCGAGCGTCTGGCCTCGTTTTTCTGGATTCAGAGCATGGTTCGCGACGAATCGCAGCGTCGTCTGTTGTGGGATCTCGATCAGTCGATTCAGCAGTTGGCGATGACGATGCCCGACCACGCCGCCGTGCTGCGCCTGACCGGCACCTATCACAATCTGTTGCGCCGCTGGGCCGAGGTCTGAGCGCGCACGATGGAACCGCCAGCCGCGATTCTGGAGACGGCGCGCCGTCAGCAACGGCGCTCGGCCTGGCTGCGTACGCTCACGCAGTGGCACTGGATCAGTTCCGGGCTGTGCCTGATCGGCATGCTGCTGTTCGCCGTGACCGGAATCACGCTCAACCACGCGGCTTCGATCGGTGCCACACCCCAGATCGATACCGTGGAGGCGCAGTTGCCGGAGGCCCTGCTGGAGTCCCTGCGCACGCAGACGGCTTCACGCCCGGACAAGGCGCCGCTGCCCGCTGCGCTCAGTGCCTGGCTGGACCATCGCGTACCGCATTCGGTGAGTGGTCTGCCGGCCGACTGGAGCGAGGACGAAATCTATCTGGCGATGCCCAGGCCCGGCGGCGACGCCTGGATCAGCGTCGATCTGCGATCGGGCGAGTTGCTGTACGAGGAGACCGATCGCGGCTGGATTTCCTATTTCAACGACCTGCACAAGGGGCGCAATACCGGCGTCATGTGGCGCTGGTTCATCGATGTATTCGCAGTCGCCTGCGTGGTGTTCTGCATCACCGGCCTGCTGCTGTTGCAACTGCACTCATCGCGTCGACGCTCGACCTGGCCGCTGGTGGGGCTCGGTCTGCTGCTGCCGCTGTTGCTGGCATTGCTGTTCATACACTGAAGAGGCTTGAATGAAACGCTTGTCATTGATCATCGGCGCGTTGCTGAGTGGCGCCGCCCATACCGCCTCGGGCGCCAAAATGGACCTGAGCGTCGAGGTGCCGCGCCTGTCCGTCGCCGAATATCACAAGCCCTACGTGGCCGCGTGGATCGAGCGTGAGGACCGCAGCGTGGCGGCAACCTTGTTTGTCTGGTACGAACTGGACAAGCGCGGCCGTGAGTCCGGTGACAAGTGGCTCAAGGATCTGCGCCAGTGGTGGCGTCGCGGCGGTCGCGGTCTGGACATGCCGGTCGACGGCATCAGCAGCGCAACACGCGCGCCGGGTGTTCACGCGCTGAGCTTCGGTGCGGACAGCGCGGCGCTCAAGGCGCTCACGCCGGGCCACTATCGGCTGCAGGTGGAGGCGGCGCGCGAGGTCGGCGGCCGCGAACTGCTGAGTCTGGAATTCGACTGGCCCGTGGACGGGACATTCACTGACAAAACCCAGGGCGACAGCGAACTGGGCCGTATCGAACTCAAGATCGCGCCCTGAATCGCGCGCTCACACGAACCTGGAGATGAACATGTTGAAGCGAACGAGTGCCGTGCTGCTGATGGCTGCCTGCCTGGGTCTCACGCCGGTGGCGGCGCTGGCGCACAAGTTCTGGCTGCTGCCGAGCGCAACCGTGCTGGCATCTGACCAGTGGATCACCGTGGACGCCGCGGTTTCGAACGACCTGTTCTATTTCAACCATGTGCCGGGCCGGCTCGACAGTCTCACGATCACGGCGCCCGACGGCAGCAGCATCGAGCCCGAAAACCAGTACAGCGGCAAGTTCCGCAGCAGCTTCGACGTGCATCTGGCGCAGGACGGCACCTACCGCATCGCCCTGGTCAATCAGGGGCTGTTCGCGAGTTGGGAAGTCGACGGCGAACCCAAGCGCTGGCGCGGCGATGCCGAGAGCTTCGCCAAGGAAGTGCCTGCGGATGCCACGAAGCTGCGCGTATCCGAATCCAGCGGCCGTACCGAAGCCTATGCCACTGCCGGGGCGCCGACCGAGACTGTGTTCCAGCCGAGCGGCGTTGGCCTGGAACTGGTGCCTTCGACGCATCCCAATGATCTGTACAGCGGCGAGACCGCGAGCTTCGGATTCCTTCTGGACGGCAAGCCCGCTGTGGGTCTGGAAGTGGGGGTCGTTCCCGGCGGCACGCGCTACCGAGATCGGCAGGACGAAATCAGTCTGACGACAGACGACAAGGGGCAGGTCGAAGTCAGCTGGCCGGCGCCGGGCATGTACTGGCTCAATGCCGAGTTGGAGGACGACAAGACTTCGATACCGCAGGCCACGCAACGGCGCGTCGCGTATGCCGTGACGCTCGAAGTGCTGCCCCAGTAGTTCCTTGCGTTTGATCGGTAACGCCGCGGCGGGGCTGTCTCTGGCGGCGCTCGCCGCGCTGCTCTGGCTGTGGCAGCCGGCGTTCGTCTGGCGAATGCCAGGGGCCGATCGGATCGCCGTGGCGGTCGCCGCGTGCCTGCTGTGGTTGTCGCTGTGTGTCTGGGCGCGTCGGGGTCGCGGGCGCACGCCTCCGGAGAGCGCTTCAGGCACGGTTGCCGTGGTCTACGCCAGCCAGACGGGGAGCGCCGAGCGTCTGGCGAATCAGACTGTTTCGTCCCTGGAGGCCGGCGGCATCGGTGCTCGTCTGATACATCTTAGAGGCCTGGATTCAGCGGCGCTGCCGCGATCGGCTACCGAGGCCGTGCTGTTCGTCGTCAGCACCACCGGTGAGGGCGAGCCGCCGGATGACGCCCGCGCGTTCGTCGAGGCATTGCGACGTAGGCCCGCCGCGGTCCGGGATCTGCGCTATGGACTGCTGTCGCTGGGAGACCGCAGCTATGCGCAGTACTGTGGTTTCGGTCGCGAATTCGAATCCCTGTTGCGCACGGGAGGGGCGACACCGTTGTTCGAGACGGTGGAAGTTGATAACGGCGATGCGACAGCGATCGAACGATGGCACGACGCACTGGCCGTACTGGGTACCGAGGCGCTGCCGCCGCTGGTGCCCGAGCCCTTCTTGCGGATGCGGCTGGAAGCGCGCCGTTTGCTCAATCCCGGCAGCCCTGGCGGGCCGGTGTTTCACCTGAGCCTTGCACCGGAAATGGGAACCGTGCCGGATTGGCAGGCGGGCGATATTGCCGAGATTCGTTTGCCGGGCAGTGCCGGCCTGATCCGGGAATATTCTCTGGCCTCGGTACCGGCCGACGCGCGTCTGGAACTGCTCGTGCGCCAGCAGCGTCACGCTGATGGCTATGGGGTCGGTTCCGCCTGGCTGACCCTGGATTGTCCGCTGGGTGGACCTGTCGATGTGCGTGTGCGACGCAACAGCGCGTTCCACGCACCGGAGGGTTCGCGGCCGATGTTGCTGATCGGAAACGGCACCGGGATCGCGGGTCTGCGGGCGCATCTCAAGGCGCGTGCCGCCGCGAAGCTGGGCGGCGCCTGGTTGATCTTCGGCGAGCGTCAGTCCCGCCACGATTTCCATTTCCGTGAGGAGATCGAAGATTGGCAGCGCACTGGCGTGATCGAGCGTGTGGACCTTGCGTTTTCACGCGATACCGCGCAGTGCATCTATGTGCAGCAGCGGATCGTCGAATCGGGCGCTGCTCTGGACGACTTCGTGCACCGCGGTGCCGCGATCTATGTCTGCGGCAGCCTTGAGGGCATGGCGCCGGGCGTGGACGCAGCCTTGCGTCAAGTGCTGGGGAGCCCTCTTCTTGAAAGCCTTGCCGCCGATGGCCGCTATCGGCGGGATGTCTATTGAGCGCATGCGAAGGCCCGGGGGCAGGTTCCGCAGCTCTGGCCCTTGAGCACAACCGGACGCCGAGCGCGTTAACATGCGCGACCTCCTGAATTTCAGTGCTCGATGACGTCAAAAAAGGCCGGTTCCCCAACGGGGGCGGATACCTACAAGCGATTGCTCGGATATGCCGCGCCGCACTGGCGGGTGTTCATCGTCGCGGCGCTGGGCATGGCGCTGTTCGCACTGGCGGATGTCAGCTTCATCTATCTGGTCAAGCCGCTGCTCGACGGCAGTTTCGTCGAGAAGGATCCGTTCATCATCCGCATCATGCCGCCGGCGATACTCGGCCTGTTTTTGCTGCGCGGTGTGTCCTCGTTCATTTCCACCTACGGCATGTCCTGGATCGGCCGCCGCGTGATTCGCGACCTGCGCCAGGAACTGTTCGATCACCTGTTGAGCCTGCCGGTGTCGTTCTACGACCGCGTTCCGTCCAGCGCTCTGATCACGCGGCTGTCCTATCACGTCGAGCAGGTTGCGGAATCGACCACCACGGTCGTGACCACGGTGCTCAAGGAAGGCCTGACTGTGATCGGCCTGATCGGGTTGATGTTCCATCTGGACTGGCGGCTGACGCTGTTCACGATCATTGTCGGGCCGATCATCGCGGTGCTGATCCGCTTCGTGAGCGCGCGCTTTCGCAAGATCGGCCGGCGCATACAGGATTCCGTGGGCGGGATCACGCATGCGGCGGACGAGGCGATGCAGAATCATCGCGTCGTCAAGATCTACGGTGGGGAAGGCTACGAACGCGCCAAGTTCGAGAAGGTCAATGACCACAATCGCTGGCTGGTGCTGAAGATGACGGCGACCCAGGCCAGCAGTACCGCCCTGGTGCAGTTCATCGCCGCCTGGGCAGTCGCGGGCGTGGTGTTCTTTTCGACCCGACCGGACATGCTGGCCGATATCACGCCCGGAACGTTCGTCTCGTACATGGGGGCGATGCTGGCCCTGCTCGGGCCGATCAAGCAGCTCACCACGATCAATGAACGTTTGCAGAAAGGGATTGCCGCTGCGGACAACATTTTCACCCTGATGGACGAGCGAACCGAGCCGGACCAGGGCACGCGGCCGCTGTCGAGAGCGCGCGGTGACATCGAATACCGCGACGTCGACTTCCGTTACCGTGCCGACGCGCCACTGGTACTGCGTGATATCGGGTTCACCATCGAAGCCGGTACGACGGTGGCCTTCGTCGGCCGTTCCGGCAGCGGCAAGTCGACGCTGCTGGGCCTGCTGCCGCGCTTCTACGATCCGAGTGCCGGAACCGTACTGGTCGATGGCGTGGACGCGCGCGACTATCCGCTGGGCGCGCTGCGACGGCAGATCGCGGTGGTCGACCAGCAGGTGCGTCTGTTCAATGCCAGCGTTGCCGAGAACATCGCCTACGGGCTTGAATCGAAACCCGACCGCGCGGCGATCGAACAGGCCGCCCGGCACGCCTACGCCTGGGAGTTCATCAGGAATCTGCCACGCGGGCTGGATACTGCAGTCGGTCAGAACGGCGTGACCCTGTCGGGCGGACAGCGCCAACGGCTGGCAATCGCACGCGCGCTGCTCAAGGACGCGCCGATCCTGATTCTGGACGAGGCGACCTCGGCGCTGGACACCGAATCCGAGCGCTACATCCAGCAGGCGCTGGAGCATCTGGTCAAGGGACGCACCACACTGGTGATCGCCCATCGTCTGTCGACGATCCAGAACGCCGATCGCATTGTCGCGATGCAGGACGGCGCGATCATCGAGACCGGTACCCACGAGCAACTGCTCGATGCCGGCGGGCTTTACGCATCGCTCTATCGCATGCAGTTCGAGGACGCCGCAGCCGATGCGAAAGTGGCTTGAACGTCGCTGGTACCACGGTTCCGCTCCGCTGCTGCTGAGGCCGCTGTCCAGCATCTATGGCGGCGTGTCGAGATCGCGCGCCGAGCGTGACCGGCTCCAGGCGAGTCAATTGCCGGTGCCGGTCATCGTGGTCGGCAACATCTCGGTCGGCGGTACCGGCAAGACGCCGTTCGTGATCTGGCTGGTGGAGCGCCTGCGCGAATGGGGCATGAACCCGGGCGTGATCAGCCGTGGCTATGGCGGTCGCGCCAAGACCTGGCCGCAGGCCGTGACCGCGGCATCCGATCCCGCCCTGCTTGGCGACGAGCCGGTGCTGATCGCCGCGACCCTGTCCTGCCCGCTGTTCGCGGCACCGGACCGCGATGCCGCCGCCAGGGCCTTGCTGCAGCAGCACCCGCAGGTCGACGTGCTGGTCGCCGATGACGGCCTGCAGCATTACCGACTGTCGCGACAGCTTGAAATCTGCATGGTCGATGGCCGGCGCGGATTCGGCAATTGCCAGCTGCTGCCGGCCGGCCCGCTGCGCGAGCTGCCGCAACGCCTGGATTCCGTGGATCTGGTCGTCGTCAACGGCGGCGGCAGCGAGGTGCCCGAATGCCGCGCGCCGGTGATTCGCGTGCGCGTCACAGTGCAGACGGCGATGCCCCTGGCAGGCGGCCCGGGCCGGGCACTGAGTGAATTCGCCGGCATGCGGGTGCACGCCGTGGCGGGTATTGGTGACCCTTCACGCTTCTTCTCGGTGTTGACGCGATTCGGAATCGAACTGGTGATGCACCCATTTCCCGACCATCACCGTTTCCGTCCGCGGGATCTGGAATTTGGGGATACCGCTCCGGTGCTGATGACCGACAAGGACGCAATCAAGTGCGCGGGCTACGCCGATCCGCGCCTGTGGCGCGTGCCGGCCGTGCTGGAACTGGCGCCAGACGCGCTGTGGTCTGTGCGAAAATCGGTGGATGTGATGCGTCAGCGCTGGGACGCCCGAAAAGGCGCCCCTGTGCCCGCACAGCCCGCGTTGGACAAGAGTGCCGAACATGGATAAGCGATTGTTGGATCTGTTGGTCTGCCCGGTGACGCGCGGTCCCTTGCTGTGGAACGCGGACCGCCAGGAATTGTGGTCTCGCAGTGCGCGCCTGGCCTATCCGGTGCGTGACGGCATTCCGGTCATGCTGGAAGAGGAATCGCGCCCGCTTACGGACGAAGAGCTGGAGCGGCTGCGCTGATTCGGCGCACCGGCAAGGGCCATGACATGAGTTTCAAGGTTGTGATCCCGGCGCGCTTGGCGTCCACGCGCCTGCCGCGCAAGGTCCTGCGCGATATTGGTGGCCGTCCGCTGATCGCCTGGGTGGTCGATGCCGCGCGCCGCAGTGGGGCCGAAGAAGTGATCCTCGCGGTGGACGATGCTGAAGTCGAGGCGGTCGCCGCCGATTTCGGCATTCCCGTGGTGATGACCAAGCCTGAGCACCCGTCCGGCACCGATCGCATTCATGAAGTCGCAGTACGTCGTGACTGGCCGGGTGACACCATCGTGGTCAATGTCCAGGGTGACGAGCCGCTGATGCCGCCCGAACTGATTTCGAACGCCGCGCAGCTGCTCGCCAATGACCCGCAGGCCGACATCGCCACGCTCTGTCATCCGCTGCATGCACTGGAGGAATGGCTGGATCCGAACGTGGTCAAGCTGGTCCGTGATGCGCGCGGCCGAGCTCTGTACTTCTCGCGCGCGCCGATTCCCTGGCAGCGTGACGGCGCGTCACGCGGCACACCGAAGCTACCGGCTGAACCGCCCCTGAGGCACATTGGCATCTACGCCTATCGCGTGGCGGCGCTCAAACACTTCGCCGCTCTGCCGCCAGCGCCGCTGGAGCAGGTCGAAGCGCTGGAGCAGCTTCGGGCGCTGTGGAACGGCTTGACGATCCTGGCTGGCGTGGTGGAGCAGTCGCCACCGCGGGGCGTCGATACCGAAGAAGACCTGGCGGCCGTGATCGCATATCTCAGGCCTGCTTCAGGCGCCTGATCGAAGGACCTCGCGGTGCCCCTCGACAGGGCAAGACGCCAAAGAAAAAGGCCGGATTTCCCGGCCTTTTTCTTTGCTCCGCTCGGGTTCTCCGATCAGGAGCCCGCTCCCGCGGTCTTCTCGGCCGGCTTCTGTGTCGTTTCGTTGCCGCCATCATCGACCGACGGCGATTCGTCGTCGGACGGTGTCGCTGCCTCGGCTTGCACGTCATCACCGCCCGGGGTCTTGTCGGGACGCGGCGATTCCACAGGCTTGAGGGTTTGACGAATTTCAGGCTCGACCGTCTCGTTGGCCTGGATCAGGCGCGGCAAAAAGCTCTGGTTCCTGACCGGCGACAGCGGACGCGTTTCGGACACCACCGGTTCGGAGGTACCGGCACTGCCCGCGGCCGGCGCCAACAGGCGCGGCAAAAAGTCGCCACGCACGCTTTCGCTGGGTCGAACCAGGGGCTTGCCGTCGGCATCGTGGTGCGCCGCAGGCATTTCCGGCTGTTCGACGACCGACACAGACGCGGCTTGAGCCTCGGGCTCGTCAGCCGGGGGTTCTTCTGAGTCTGCTTCGGCGCTTGCCGCGGCGGTTTCAGTTTCAAGGGTCGCTTCATTCTTGAGCTTGGCCTCGGCTTCAGCGGGAGTGGGCTCCTGCATGTCGGCTTCGGCGAACGGGGCTTCGGAACGCTTTTCGGCCAGCTCCTGCTCGTCCACTTCCAGATTCACGGCCGGCTCGGCGGCGCTGTCGGCCTTTGTGGCCTCGGCCTCCATGAACTCGGGTTCCGTGGTCTGCGCTTCCAGCGGCAATTCGGCCTGGTCGGGGACCGCCTTGCCTGTTTCGGTCTCTGCGAGCACAGGCTTCGGGGCGATCTCGTTCGCCCTGTCGTCCGCCCTGTCGTCCGTCTGTCCGGCCTCTGATTCGGCTACAGCTTCCTGCTTCCTTGGCGCCTCGACAACGCCGGCTTCCGTGACGACTTCGGTGCTGCGCGCTGCATCTATGGTCTGCGAATCCGTCTCGTCAGAGGGAGGAGCGCTTTCGGACGACGGGCCATCTGCGGCCGCGCCTGCGGAAGTCGGCGCGCCGGTGCCGCGCGAACGCTCGCCGCGGTTGCGGTTGCGGCCGCCACGCCGGCGACGGCTGCGCTTCGGTCGATCCTCGTCCGGGGTGGCGGGCTGCTCAGCCGAGGATTCGGCTGTAGCGGTGGCGGCGTCCCGAGAGGCCTCAACCTCGGCCTCGGCGCCTACGGTTGGTGCTGTGGCGACCGCTTGCAGCGTATCCTTATCGGCTTGTTCGAGCTCCTGCGCTTCTTTGCGGGCACGGCCCTGACGCGGCGGACGCTCGCGCTTGGCTTGATCCTGCTGTGGCTGCTGCTCGCGCTGTGCGTCCGCACGAGCCTCGTCGCGCTTCGCTTCGTCCTTGCGCGGGCGCTCCTCACGACGCGGTTCGTCGCGACGCGCACCCTCATTGCGGTTGCGTCCGCCGCGGCTGCGACCGCCACGACGATTGTTGCTGCCGCCGTCGCGACTCTTGTTTCCGCTATTGCGTGAATCCTGCCCGCCCCGGCGGCGCGAGGTCCCGGTCTCCGCGCTGGAATCGCCGGCCGACGCAGTACCGCGGCGCTGGCTGCGGACCGGCGCGGCTTCCTCGGCCACTGAGGCATCACCAACGAACCAGCGCTTCAGGCGGGCCCAGAGCGATTCGGTGGGGGCGGCGGCGGTCGTCGCAGCGACCACGGCGACCGGTACGGTCTGGGCGGCCGGCGCCGGGCTTGGCGGCGACACGACTTCCACCGCGGCACGCGTGAGCGCTCTTTGCGGCGGATTGCTGGCTTCCACATACGCGGCGCGCTGGGGCGCCTGGAAGTCGTTCGGAAGATCGTAGCTGACGGCGTCGTTCTGATCCTGCGACAACTGATCGGCGCGGACACGCAGAATTTCGAAGTTCGGCGTTTCCAGGGTCTCGTTCGGAACCACCGTGACGCGCGTGGCGCAGCGCGCTTCGATGACTGACAGCGCGTCGCGCTTCTCGTTGAGCAGGAAAGTGGCGACGCTGACCGGAAGCTGTGCGATCACACGTCCGGTGCGGTCCTTCATGCACTCTTCCTCGATCAGGCGCAGGATCGACAGGCCCAGCGATTCGACGCTGCGAATCTGGCCGCGGCCCTCGCAGCGTGGGCACGGAGTCTGGGTATGTTCGCCCAGCGACGGCCGCAGGCGCTGGCGCGACATCTCCAGCAGGCCGAAGCGGGAAATGCGTCCGAGCTGAATGCGTGCCCGATCGATCTCGCAGGCCTGACGCAGACGGTTTTCGACTTCGCGCTGGTTCTTCTGCGCGTTCATGTCGATGAAATCGATCACGACCAGTCCACCGAGATCGCGCAGGCGCATCTGTCGAGCAATCTCGTCGGCCGCCTCGCAGTTGGTCTGCAGTGCGGTTTCCTCGATGCTCTTGCCGCCGGTGGCGCGCGCCGAGTTGATGTCGATCGAGGTCAGCGCCTCGGTCGGGTCGATGACCACCGAGCCGCCGGACGGCAGCTGCACCAGACGCTGGTGCGCCGATTCGATCTGCGATTCCACCTGAAAACGTGAAAACAGCGGAATCGTATCCTGATAGAGCTTGAGCTTGTGCACATGCTGCGGCATCACCTGCTGCATGTGAGTACGCGCCTGCTCGTAGGTCTCCTGGTGGTCGACCATGACCTCGCCGATGTCCGGGCGCAGGTAGTCGCGCAGCGCGCGCAGGATGATGTTGCTTTCCTGATAGATGAGGAATGGCGCCGCCTTGGTTTCGGAAGCCGCGAGGCACTGACCCCAGATTTCAGCCAGATAATCGAGATCCCACTGCAGTTCCTCGGGCGTGCGGCCGATGCCATTGGTGCGCACGATGACACCCATGCCATCCGGAATCTGCAACTGGCTGAGCGCTTCGCGCGCTTCGTCGCGTTCCTCGCCCTCGACCCGGCGCGACACTCCGCCGGCACGCGGGTTGTTCGGCATCAGCACCAGGTAGCGGCCGGCGAGGCTCGCAAACGTGGTCAGCGCGGCGCCCTTGTTGCCGCGCTCTTCCTTTTCGACCTGGACCACCAGTTCCTGGCCTTCCTGAAGAAGATCACGGATGTTGTTCGACTTGTTCTTGTCGGGGTCGCCCTTGAAGTAGCTGCGGGCGATTTCCTTCAGCGGCAGAAAGCCGTGACGGTCCGCGCCGTACTCGACGAAACAGGCTTCGAGGGAGGGTTCGACCCGGGTGATGCGGCCCTTGTAGAGATTGCCCTTCTTTTGCTCTCGTGCTGCGGTTTCGATGTCCAGATCGTAGAGCTTCTGGCCATCAACGATGGCAACGCGCAACTCCTCGCGTTGCGTCGCGTTGATGAGGATACGCTTCATGTTGTGCGGTCTCGTGTAACGCTCGACCGCGGACGGGCGAGGGGCGGTGCGTATCTGAGTTCGCGCCGGCCCCGAAATTCGTTAACCGCCCGCGGGAGCGCGGGTGGAACTGCTGAATGCCCGCGCGCACCAATGCGCTGCGAGCCTAATTCGATACGAGGAACGGATAACCGCCATAGCCAATTTGCTATAGTCATTGTCCCGTCCTTCGACCGTGACGGTCGCCCCTGACGATGTTCGGAGGCCGCAAGCGGCAATCCCAACATCGTCAAACATCACTTTTTCAAGCTGCGGAGCGTCGCTATTGTGCCTGCGCCCCAGGGTTTTCCACAAGTCCGCCATCTCAGCGTTGAAGGTAACGATGAGGGGCAGCGTTTGGACAACTTTCTTCTGAAGCATCTGCCGGGCGTGCCGAAATCGCACGTCTATCGTTTGCTGCGTTCCGGACAGGTGCGCGTCGACGGCGGACGCTGCAAGCCCGACCGCCGTTTGCGGCTGGGTGAGGCCGTGCGTGTGCCGCCGGTGCGCGTTGCCGAGCGCGGCGAACCGGTGCGCCCGCCGGATCGCGTGCTGGACCGCCTGAAGTCCGCGATCCGCCTCGAAAACGAAGATTACCTCGCGCTAGACAAGCCGGCGGGCTTGGCCGTTCACGCCGGCAGCGGGCTGGATTACGGCGTGATCGAAGCGATTCGAGCCTGGCAGACCTATGACTATGTGGAGCTTTGTCATCGCCTGGACCGCGATACCAGCGGCGTGCTGTTGCTGGCGAAGTCGCGCAAGGCGCTGTTGCGCGCGCAGAATGCGTTTCGGGATGGTTTGGCGCAAAAGCGCTACCTGGCCCTGGTGATCGGCGCCTGGAACGGCGGTGTGCGCGAGGTCGATTCGCGGCTGCTCAAGAATTTCCCCCAGGGCGGCGAGCGCATGGTGCTGGTGGACGAGCACGGCAAGCCTTCACGAACGCGTTTTACACCGACACGGCGTTTTGTCGACGCCACCTTGTGCGAGGTCGATATCTTTTCGGGGCGCATGCACCAGATCCGGGTCCACGCCAACGAAGTCGGGCAGGGGGTCGCCGGCGACCGCAAGTACGGATTCCGTGATGCGCAGAAGCCGATACGTGAAGCCGGCTTGAAGCGCCTGTTCCTGCATGCCCGCGGTCTGCAGCTGCCTGCGCAGGACGGTTATCCGACGCTCCGGGTGGAAGCGCCGCTGCCTGCGGAGCTGGAGGCCGTGCTCGAACGGCTCCCCTCATGAGTCGGCGTTTCGAATTGTTGATCTTCGACTGGGACGGAACCCTGGCCGATTCGGCGGCCACGATCGTTTCGAGCATGCAGCAGGCGATCACCGCCCTTGAGCTTCCGCGCCGCAGTGACGACCAGATTCGCGAGCTGATCGGTCTGGGGCTCGTCGATGTCATGGAGCGACTCTATCCGGGCATCGATGCGCAGCATCTCATCGGCTTGCTGGAGGCCTACCGCAAGCGCTTCGTCGGGCATGCCTCCGGCGAGGCGCCGCTGTTTGCCGGGGCTCTCGACACGCTGCGTCGGCTCGATGTCATGGGTTTCCGCATTGCCATCGCCACCGGCAAATCCCGCGTCGGGCTGCGCCGCGCGCTGGCGCACCATGGCGAACTCGCGCGGCTCGTGTCCTCGTCGCGCTGTGCCGACGAAACGGCGTCCAAGCCCCACCCGAAGATGCTGCACGAGCTGCTGGAGGAGGAGCAGCTGGGGCCGGAACAGGCGCTGATGATCGGCGATACGGAGTATGACATCGCCATGGCCCGTTCGGCCGGACTGCTGGGGCTCGGCGTGGCCTGCGGCGTCCATGCGCCGTCGCGCATTCGCGCCGCCGGTGCCGCGGGCGTGATCGACGGAGTGCAGGACCTGCCGGCCTGGCTGGCCGCTTCGTGAAGTTCAGGCTCTCAGGGCAGCGGCCAGCCAGCCTCGCTCAGCAGCCGGCTCAGCGCGATCAGCGGCAGTCCGATCAGAGCGGTCGGATCGGAGGTGTCGATGGATTCGAACAGCGTGATGCCGTAGCCCTCGCACTTGAAGCTGCCGGCGCAGTCCAGGGCCGGCTCCAGTGCGAGGTAGCGTTCGATCTGATTCGAGTCGAGATGGCGCATGCGCACGGTCGTCGTGTCCAGCGCCTGTCGCGCATCGCCGACCGGCGAGATCAGGCAGACCGCCGTGTGAAAGCGTGCCAGTCGCCCTGACAGCTGCGCCAGTTGGGTGCGCGCCGAGGCGAGTGCGCCCGGCTTGCCGAGCAGCTTGCCTTCGCAGGCGGCGACCTGGTCGGAACCGATGACCCAGGCGCCGGGATGGCGGTGGGCGACGTGGCGGGCCTTGTGCTCCGCCAGCCGTTCCGCCAGTGCCGCGGGCGGCTCGTCGAACCCCGGTGTTTCGTCGATATCGGCCGCCTCGGTGAGGAATGGGAGGCGCAGCCGGCCGAGGAGTTCGGCCCGGTATCGGGACTGCGAGGCGAGAATCAGGGCGGCTGCAGACATTTTCTTCTTTGACAAGCATTTGGGCGCTCACTATTATCGCGCGCCCATGACGGTCCCTCACATCCTGCCGCAGAGAATCCGCGCCGAAAGCGCGGTTCGTCGGCGACAGCGCATCGAGGGTCGCCTCGGCCTGGAGCAACTGGAGCGCTTGCGCGAGCTTGCGGCCGGTGAGACGGGGCAGCTTGAGACGAGGCTGGATGCTTCGGCGGACGCGGACGGCAGCTGGCATGTGCGGGGCTCGCTGGAAGGACGGCTCGAGCTGGTGTGTGAACGCTGCGCGGAGACGTACGACTGGTCGTTCGATATTGATGTGGACTGGCGTCTGGTCGAAAGCGAGGCCGAAGAGCAGCGCTTGCTGGCTGAGTGTGAGCCCGTGTTGATCGAAGACGACTGGCTGCCGGTTCGGCAGTTGATCGAGGACGAAGTCCTGCTCGCGGTGCCGGTCATGCCGGTTTGCGAACGGAATACCTGCCGCTGAGCGGCATGCGATAATTTTTTGTGGAACCCAGTCGTCGAATTGCTTGACGCGAATTAAATCAGGATCGCGCACGCGCGGTCTCACGGAGTTGAAAAATGGCTGTTCAGAAATCCAAGAAGTCCCGCTCGATGCGCGGTCACCGTCGTTCGCACAACGCGCTCAAGCCGCCTGCGCTGTCGGTGGACCCGACTTCAGGCGAGACGCATCTGCGTCACCACGTGACCGCGGACGGTTACTACCGCGGCCGGAAAGTGATCGAGAAGAACACCCCAGAAGTCTGAACCGGCGCGTGCCGAGGCACCGGAACGGGGTTCCGGCGCGGAAGATTTGGGGGAACATTGACTGACACTCCAATCACCGTAGCCGTGGATGCAATGAGCGGCGATCACGGCCATACGGTCGCGGTCGAATCCGCTCTTTCGTTTTTGCGCGATTATCAAGACGTCAAGCTGATACTCGTGGGGGACGAGGCCGCCCTGCGCTCGGCACTGGGGCGCTCGATTCCGCCGCAGATCGAGATTCAGCCTGCGTCCGAGGTAGTCGCGATGGACGAGCTTCCGTCGCGCGCACTGCGCACGAAGAAGGACTCTTCGATGCGTGTGGCGATCAATCTGGTCAAGGACGGCCGCGCCCAGGCCTGTGTGTCGGCGGGGAACACCGGCGCCCTGATGGGAATTGCCAAGTTTGTGCTCAAGACGCTGCCGGGCATCGATCGCCCGGCGATGCTGTCGCCGATGCCCACGCTCAAGGGGCATACCCACATGCTGGACCTCGGCGCCAATGCCGTATGCACCGCGGAGCAGCTGTTCCAGTTCGCGGTGATGGGATCGGTGCTGGTCAGCGCGGTCAACGGTTTGTCGAAACCGAGCGTGGGCCTGCTCAATATCGGCTCCGAGGAGATCAAGGGCGTCGAGTCGATACGACAGGCGGCGAGCCTGATCCAGCAGGCGGATCTCAATTACGCCGGATTCATCGAAGGTGACGAGATTTTCACCGGCGCGGTCGATGTCGTGGTCTGCGACGGGTTCGCCGGCAATGTGGCGCTCAAGACCAGCGAAGGCGTGGCCAAGCTGGTTCGCCAGTTCATGAAGGAAGAATTCACGCGCAACATGTTCACCAAGCTGTCGGCGATCGCGGCCCGGCCTGTACTGCAGGCCTTTGCCGACCGTATCGACCCGCGTCGCTACAACGGCGCGAGCTTTTTGGGCTTGCGCGGCGTGGTCATCAAGTCGCACGGCGGTGCCGACGTGCTGGCTTTCGCCAACGCGATTCGTGTGGCGCGACTGGAAGTGCAGAAAGCGGTGCCGATGCGTATCAGCACCTTGCTGGCGTCCACGCTCGGGGAAAGCGCCACTGCGGACCCGATGCAGGAAACCGGGCGCTGGATGGCTGCAGGCGGCGAGTCCTAGCCATCAAGGCCGCCGATCGAGCCGTCCCACTTCTCTTATTCCTGCACGAAGCGGATGCGTGTTCCGCTGAGCTCGAACTCGTCGCCGGTTTCAAGCCGGCGTGCAGCAGAACCGATCGCCGTGCCGTTGAGCTGCGGTCGACCCCGTCCCTTGTCTCCGCTGACATGAACGATGTAGTAACCATCGGCACGACGAGTGATCGCCACCACTTGAACCCCGGGCTTGCCTAGCGTGGTCAGCGCCTTGGTCAGCTCCAGCCCGCGCCCGGCGTTGGCGCCGCTGATCACTTCGAGTCGCCCGACAGTGGGCGCCGTGGGCGCTGGCGCCGCGCTGGCGGTGGCCGCGTCGATCTGGCTGGGCTTGAGGATCACGGTTTGATCGAGCGCATCGTCCTGGTTCAGCAGGGTGCTTTCGTAGCGCAGGAAATTGCGACCGACGGTGACGGTGTCGCCGTGCGAGAGGGAATGCTTGGCGACCTGGCGCCCATTGACCTGGGTGCCGTTGGTGGAATCGAGATCTTCCAGGAACGAGTCCTGAAGAATGGTCACGATCACGGCATGACGCCCGGACACGGACTTGTCGGCGAGACAGATGTCGTTGTCGGGATGGCGTCCGATCGAAACACGTTCCTTGTCGAGAACGACTTCGCTCACGGCCCCGGCCGCGTCCGTGACGATCAGTTTTCCCATGTCGCGTCGACCCACCTAAGAATGAAACCCGAAAGTACCGCGCCAATTCACCCCGAAACACACTAGAACCACTCCACCAAACGTTCGTACCAGCGCTTGCCTCGGGCCAGCGACTGATCCAGGCGCGCCAGAATGACCGCGATATTATCCTTGCCTCCGGCTGCGTTGGCGGCATCCACCAGCGCGCTTGCCGCTTTCGGGAGGTTATCAGCAAACCGCCGCAGGCTTAGCGCGATTTCCTCGTCGCTGAGCAGGTCGCAGAGCCCGTCGGAACACAGCAGCACGATGTCGCCCAGTTGCAGGCTGTCCTCGATCAGGTCGACTTCAACGGAGCTTTCCACGCCCAGGGCGCGGGTGACGATGTTCTTGCGCACCAGGCGCCCGGCTTCCTCACGCGTGTAATGACCGCGTGCCACCAGTTCTTCGAGCAGGGAATGATCGCGCGTGATCTGGTCGAGTTCGCCTTCGCGCAGCCGGTACAGGCGCGAGTCTCCGACATAGGCGATCGACAGGCGATCGTCATGCAGCAGACAGCAGACCACCGTGGTGCCCATGCCCTGGCATTGCGGTTGCGATTCGGCGACATGCTGGATCGCGTTGTGCGCAGCCTCCACGGCCTGGCGCAGCAGCAGCGCCTCGCTGGAATAGCCGCTGGCGGCTTCGATCTGGCCATGTTCGCGCTGATCCCAGTCGCGCCGCACGATGTCGAGGATCGTGGCGACGGCGATGCCGCTGGCGATCTCGCCAGCGTTGTAGCCGCCCATGCCGTCGGCCAGCACCAGCAGGCCAAGCCGAGGATCCTCGGCGATCGCGTCCTCGTTATTGGTCCGTACCCGCCCTGGGTGAGTCAGCAGCGCAGTGGCGACCTTGTCCTGTAGTGCCATCGTGGCCCGGTCCGGATCAGCTCAGAGTCTGCAGCAGCACGCGCAGCTCGGCTGAAAATTCGGCGCCGAGCGCGTAGCGTCGTTCAAGCGGTTTGCTCATGGCGCGATCCAGGATCGGTGAGACGCCGGCGGGAAGCTCCGGCCGCAGCGTGGTCGCAGGCGCCGGCGTTTCGTTGGCGATGCGGTACATCAGCGTGGCCAGCGAGTCCGCCTGGAACGGCAGCGCGCCGGTCAGCAGCTGGTAGAGCGTGACGCCGAGCGAGAACAGGTCCGACCGACCATCGACCTTCTTGCCGGCCAGCTGCTCCGGCGACATGTAGCTGGGCGTGCCCAGCACCATGCCGGTCCTGGTCTTGCTTGAGTCAGTGATGCGGGCGATGCCGAAGTCCATGACCTTTACGGTGTTCGATCGCTCCACCAACATCAAGTTCGCCGGTTTCACATCCCGATGAACCACGCCCTGCTGATGCGCGTAGTCCAGCGCTTCGGCCGCGTCGGCGATGTGGCGCAGCACATCGGTGACCGGCAGCAGCGCATTCGCCTTGGTGTGGCGCGTGAGGTCGTGGCCGCCGACGAATTCCATCGCGATGAACGCCAGGTCGTGTTCCTCGCCGGCGTCGAAGATCGAGACGATATTCGGATGACTGAGTCGCCCCGCGGTTTCGGCCTCGCGGAAGAAGCGGGCGCGCGCGTCGTCGAGCTCGTCCTCTTCGAAGTTCTGTGCCAGGGCCATGGTCTTGATCGCCACCTGCCGGCCGATCTTGGGGTCGCGTCCCAGATAGACGATGCCCATCGCGCCCTTGCCGAGCTCCTTTTCGACCTGGTAGCGCCCCAGCATCGGCTTTTCCATCTGCTCGGTCTTGTCCAGCACCATCGTGCCGCCGGGATGCGAGCTGCCGCCGCCGAGGATCACGGTTTCGGACAGGCGCCGTGCGCGTGTCAGCTTCTCCGCCACATCGCGGAAGTCGCGGTCATGTCCGGCGATGAACTGATAGACCGACTCGGCCTTGTTGAACTGGCGCCGGCGTTCGAAATCCAGCGCCAGGTTGTAGAGCAGCTCCAGCAGCTTGTCGTCGACCGGCTGCACGCGTCGGAACTTCTCGAAGGCCATGTCCAGTTGGCCCTGGCCCTGGAATGCGAGGCCAAGCATGCGGTTGGACTCGGCGCCTTCGACTTCGGTGCGTGACTTCAGCACTTCGGTGATGCGCAAGCGCTTCACCGTCATGAACAAATGACCGCTCACCAGCAGCAGGGCGGGCGTGACCAGTTTCAGCCACAGGCCCAGATCGCTCATCAGATAAAGCTCGGTACCCACGAGCGCGATCACCAGCACCGTGGTCAGCACGGCGGCCACGGCCGGCCCCAGTGCCGGCGACAGCAGCGCGAGATACAGCGCCGCGGCCAGCAGGGCGCCGATCTCCGCGAACGCCGCCCATTCTGGGCGAACATAGAAGTCGCCCTGCAGGATGCTCGAAACGGTGTGCGCCATTGCCTCCACCGGCGCCATGCTCGGTGAAACCGGCGTCGCCAGACTGTCGCCGATGCCGGTGGCAGTCGCGCCGATCAGCACCAGTTTGTCGCGGAACTGGCTGGCCGGCACCGTGCCGCTGAACACGTCGAAGAACGAATAGACCTTGAACGCGGGCTTGCCGCCCTGATCGCCGTAGAAGTGGGTGTACATCTGCAGGTCGGGGCGTGTCGGGATTTCGAGTCCGCCGAGCGCGATGCCCTCGCCGAGCCGGACCTCGATGTCGTCCACCCCCAGGTTCAGCGCCGCGGCCGCCATCGCCAGCGACAGTGACGGATAGTAGGCGTCGTAGTACTGCACCACCAGGGGTTCGAAACGCATGGCGCCGTCGACGTCCGGCAGCGTGTTGAGGTGGCCGATCATCGCGGCGGCGCGCCCGATGCCCGCCACCGGGATCTGGGCCGCCAGTGCCGGAACCGGCAGCAGGCCCTGCGTGCGCGCGTCGATCCGGTCGACGACGTGGCTCAGGGCGTTGCGGCTGACGTAGTCCGGCAGCGGCGCGTCGGGTCGTCCGATCGGAACGCCGATGCGGAAATGCAGGGCCAGTGCGACGTTGCCGGCGTCCGAAAGCGAGCGTCGCAGCGTGTCGTCCACCGACAGGCCGCGCCGGGCTTCGAGCAGCCGCGCGGCGAAGCGGTCCAGGGCCGCACTGTATTCGGTGGCCAGCGCGGATCGGTGATAGCGCTGTGCGAGCACGCCGGCCGCCGCATTATTGGCCGCGAGCGCATCCAGCGCCGCGCCGAATTGCTCGATCTCGGACGGCACTGTCTGGATCAGCGGCGAGGCGGCAAGCTGATCCGACAGTTCGCGCAGCGCCGCCAGGCCCGGATCGAGCTGATCCTCGAAGTAGAACACCGTGTTGCCGATCGTCTTGGCGCCGCCGTCATGCAGCAGATCGATCATTGCCGCATGCAGATTGCGCGGCCATGGCCAGCGCCCCAGGCGGTCGATGCTGGCGTCGTCGATCGCGATGATCGCGATGCGGTCGCTCGGCGTCTCGTCGCGCAGCTGCACGCCCACGTCGTAGGCGCTGCGCTCCAGGGTCTGGACGGCGCGTCCAAATACCAGATAGGCGAGCACGACGAACAGCACGGCGAATACCAGGCCGGCCGCCCAGTCCCTGGACCCTATGGAAGTCTTCACGACCAGCCCCCCGCGATCGCTTTCGATATCAAGGTCATACTACGGCCTTTCCCCCCGGCTTAGGACACTGCCCGAACCGCGATGGCCAAACAGCGATCGATTTATGTCTGCCAATCCTGCGGCGCGACAGCCCCCAAATGGGCGGGTCAGTGTCCGGAATGCGGCGAATGGAACACGCTGGTCGAAAGCGTCAGCGATACCCGGCGCGGCGGCTATGCCGGAAGCTCGCCGGTGCCCGAAGTCCAGACCCTGGAATCGATTTCCGCAGAGAACGCGCCGCGCGTGTCGACCGGAATGCCGGAGGTGGACCGGGTGCTCGGCGGCGGCATCGTGCCGGGCGCGGTCTGTCTGATCGGCGGCGATCCCGGCATCGGCAAGTCCACGCTGCTGCTGCAGGTGCTGGCGGCGGTGCAGGGCCGGCTGCCGACGCTGTACGTGACCGGTGAGGAATCCCTGTCCCAGGTCAGTCTGCGCGCGCGGCGCCTGGGGCTGACGCGCATGGACCTGCCGGTGCTCGCCGAAACGCGAGTCGAGGCGATCCTGCAGGCGATGGCGGTCAACGCGCCAGGCTTCGTGGTGATCGACTCGGTGCAGACGCTGTCGTCCGATTCGCTGGATTCGGCGCCGGGCTCGGTGTCGCAGCTGCGCGAGTGTTCGGCGCAGTTGGTGCGCTTTGCCAAGAATCAGGGTTGCTCGATCGTGCTGGTGGGGCATGTGACCAAGGAGGGCGCGATCGCCGGTCCGCGCGTGCTCGAACACATGGTCGACACGGTGCTGTACTTCGAACACGACCCGGGTTCGCGCTTCCGCATCATTCGCGCCGTCAAGAATCGTTTCGGCGCCGTCAACGAGCTCGGCGTGTTCGCGATGGGCGACGACGGACTCAAGGAAGTCGCCAACCCTTCCGCGCTGTTCCTTTCGCGTCACGAGGAGGCCGTGCCGGGCAGCGTGATCATGGTCACGCGGCAGGGCAGTCGGCCGCTGCTGGTGGAGGTGCAATCCCTGGTCGATACCAGTCACGGTTCGCAGCCGCGCCGCGTCGCACTGGGGCTCGAAGGCAATCGCCTCAACATGCTGATGGCGGTGATGCACCGCCACGGCGGCATTTCACTGGCGGACCAGGACGTGTTCGCCAATGTCGTCGGCGGCATGCGGATTCAGGAGACGGCGGCCGATCTGCCGCTGCTGATGGCGGCGCTGTCGAGTCTGCGCGGGCGCCCGGTGCCGATGGATACGGTGGTCTTCGGCGAGGTCGGGCTGGCCGGGGAGATTCGTCCGGTCGCCGCAGGTGAGGAACGCTTGCAGGAAGCGGTCAAGCATGGCTTCCGTCGCGCGCTGGTGCCGGCCGCGAATCAGCCACGCCGTTCCGCGAAACTCGACATGGAAATCGTGCCGCTGCAACGCCTGTCTCAAGCCATCGACGCCTTCTGAGCTGCGCTAAGGACCGTGCCGCGAGCGACACCCTGCACAATGTCGCCTGCGACATGGCCGTTGCCCTCATCCACCACTCGCAGTCGCGAGCGGTCCCCCTCCCCCGCAAGCGGACGAGGCTAGGTCGGCATCACGCGGCGCGTGATTCAGGTTAAGGGCGCGGGGAAATCAGTCGAAGCTGGAAAAATCAGGCCGCCGCTTTTCGACAAACGCGGTCATCGCTTCGCGCGCTTCGCCGCCGGCGAGCATCGCCACGAAGGCATCGGATTCGAGCTGCATGATCGCGGCGATCGCCTCGCCTTGGCCCTGCTTCATCAGGCGCTTGGTGGTGCGCAGCGCCTCGGGCGGCTGCGCCACCAGACGCAAGGCGAGTTCTCGCGCAACGGCTTCGGTTTCGTCAGCGGCGACCACGCGATTGACGAGGCCGAATTCGACTGCACGCGCGCCATCGAAGCGTTCTCCGAGCATCAACAGTTCCGCCGCCTGGCGGTGCCCCAGCAGTTGCGGGAACAGCATGCTGGAGCCTGCTTCCGGACACACGCCGATATTGACGAACGGCATCTGGAACACGGCGTTGTCGCCGGCGATGACGAAGTCGCAATGCAGCAGCATCGTGGTGCCGACGCCGATCGCGATTCCGTTGACGGCCGCCACCACCGGCTTCGGGTTGTCGATCAGCGCTTTCAGAAAGCGCCATACCGGGGCATCCTCGCCAACCGGCGGATGCTTCAGGAAATCCTGCATGTCGTTGCCGCTGGAAAAGATCTCCGCATGCCCGGCCAGTACGATGACACGGACCTCGCGGTTTTCGGCGGCGGTCAGCAAGGCGTCGCTGAGAGCCGTGTACATCGCCTTGGTCAGGGCGTTTTTCTTGCCCGGCCGGTTGATGCGAATCGTGCAGATGCGATCGCTTTGTTCGCTTAGGATTTGCGACTGTTCGGTTTCGTTCATGGTGATTGCGCCTGAAATTGAGTGCTGCGGAGATTACCACGCGGCCCCGTCCGTCCAGAGCGTCGGCGAGAGGGGCGCGGGTCTGGTTGTGGCACTCATTTTGCGAATATTTACCCGTCTGTTTACCTCCATTCAGATCAATACATGACTCGAATTCGCGTGTTCGCTGCGAGCCTGCTCCTGTCCACATTCGTTGCCCCGGCGGCGGCGGATACCGTCGACGCCGATGCGATCGATCGCGTGCGCGATGCCGCGATGGACAGCGACTACGCCTATCGCCAGGCGGGATGGCTCAGTGATCGAATCGGCCCGCGCCTGTCCGGTTCGCGCGGACATGCCGCGGCCATCGAGTATGTCGCGGAGCAGATGAAGCAACTCGGCCTCAAGGTCAGCTTGCAGCCGGTCAAGGTGCCGCATTGGGTTCGTGGCGAAGAGACGGCGAGCCTGGTGGACTACCCGGGGCGCCCGGATGGCATCACCCAGAAGGTGATGTTGACCGCGCTCGGCAGCTCCAGCGCCACGCCGCCGGACGGCCTGACCCGCGAGGTGGTGGTGGTACGCAGCCTGGACGAACTCAAGGCGCTCGGCCGCCGTGGCGTGCAGGACAAGTTCGTGCTGCTGTATTCGAAATTCGACCAATTCATGGCGGACAACGGCCACGCCGGTGCAGCCTACGGGCTCGCCGGTGCGTTCCGCTTCGGCGGTCCCAACGAGGTCTCGAAACTCGGCGGCGCGGCGGCGCTGGTGCGTTCGGTCGGCGGCGCCGAATACCGTTTGCCGCATACCGGCGCCACCCACTTCGCGGCCGATGTGGCGGCGATTCCCGCAGCGGCGCTCAGCGCGGAGGACGCCGACCTGATCCTGCGCCTCGCCGAGGATGGCCCGGTGCGCCTGCACATGACACTGACGCCGCAGACGCTGCCGGATGTCGACAGTTTCAATGTGATCGGCGACCTCAAGGGCAGCGACAAGTCCGACGAGATCGTCATCATCTCCGGCCACCTGGATTCCTGGGATCTGGGAACCGGCGCGCACGATGACGCGGTGGGCGTGGCCACGGCGATGTCCGCGGCGGCGATGTTCAAGCAGCTCAAGCTGAAGCCGCGTCGCACCCTGCGGGTGATCGCCTGGGCCAACGAAGAGAATGGCACGCGTGGCGGCAAGACCTATTTCGAGGCGCACCAGCAGGAGATCGAGCAGCATGCAGCGGCGATCGAGAGCGATTTCGGCGGCGGCCGACCGGTGGGTGTGTATGCCCACGTGACCGAAGAGACGCTGGAACTGCTGAAACCGCTCAACGAGGCACTGAAGCCAATTGGCGCCTCGCTGTCCGATCGGCGCACCACACCGACCGGGGCCGACATCAGCCCTCTCGGCAAGGCCGGCGTGCCCAATTTCGCGCCACTGGTGGACTCGCGCAGCTACTTTGATTACCACCACACGGCGGCCGATACCTTCGACAAGCTCGATCCCGAGGAGGTTCGCTACCAGTCTTCGGTGATGGCGACCCTGGCCTGGTGGCTGGCCAATACCGACGAGGTCTTGCCGCGCGTGCCGGTACAGGCGGCGACGACGGGACACTGACCGCGCCGACTGCGCCGGATCAGGGCGTCTGGTCAGGGCGTCTGGATTGAGCGCCGCATCACGAATTCACCAAAACATTTCGGAAAATCACCTGAGCAGGGGATATCGCTGTGCCTGTCGGGGCGGGAGAATGCCGGATGCCTCGACGGGCAGCGCGAAATGATCGCGGTTCCGTCGAGGCGCCGGTTGACCGTCCCCCGACGCAGGCAAGGGCTTTCCCCGGATGCGCAGATCAGCACCGTCATTTCGCAGCGTTGCGCTGCCCGAGTTTGCCGCGGCCCGTGCACGCGATCTGGCTGCGTACGGCGCGCCCAGGCCGTCGCTGCCGCAGACGTCGAGCCGCAGACGTCGATGTACAGCATTCTGCACGGTCTGAAGCGCGGCGAGCGCCAAGCCCGCTTTTTGCTGCCGGCATTCGATCGGCCGGTCACGGGCCGGGAGCGTGAAGTCCCGCCGGAACGGACGATCCGCGATCTAGTCGGCGCCGGTGTGAGTGTCGGCATCGCCATGCCACCGCGCCGCGTGCGACTCGCCGTTGCGGTGTGAGTGCTTCACCGTTCGGTAGAGACCTGCCGGGGGTGAGCGCTCAGCTACGGAAAGCGTCCGGAATGCTCAGCTCGTAGGTTGCGCCGCTGCCCTGGCGCAGGCCCGCCAGATTCGGCCCACGCTGTGAACTGAAGTAGAGGCGGCTACCGTCCGCGGTGAATGCGGGGCCGGTGATCTCGCTGCCGGGCGCGTCGATCTGCACCAGCACTTTTGCAGTCTGGTTGGGCACCACCACGATCAGGCGCTTGGCTTCGCCGTCCTCGGCGACCAGCACGTCACCATGCGGGCTCACGGTGACATTGTCGACATCGTCGAACGGCGGGTCGATGAAGCTGTTGTCGAACACCAGCTCGATCAAGGCATTGTCGATGTCGTAGGCGTAGACACGGTTGTCGCCCTTGCTGGCGAAGAACAGCAGGGCACGCGTCACCGCGCTGCCGCCGGGCGGAATCTGGGACAGCTCGGGCGGCACCTCGTACAGCCAGATGCCCTCGCCCCCGTTGAACACCGTACCCGGCACCATGCTGCCTTCGGCGCTCAGGGCTTCACGGACCGTGCCTTGCGGTTCGCCGGCACGCTGCACGTCGACCCATTCCACACGATGCAGGCTGCGCAGCAGCGCATCGTCCTCGGCGTAGCCGCCGTTCTCGTAGCCTTCGATGTTCATCGCCTGCAGCGTGCCGCTCTGCATTTGCAGACGCGGCATGCCGTCTTCGCCGGTCACCAGGTCGCTGCTATCGGCGACGAAGCGGTACAGACGCCCCGAACCGGAATCCTCGGTCAGGAACACGCTGCGCGTGTGCAGGTCCACCGCGGCGGCTTCGTGGCTGAACAGGCCCAGCGCCGGCAGGGCGCGCGCATCGTCCGCACTGCCCATCGGCAGACATTCGTAGACGCGGCCGTCGCCGGTTTCCTCGCAGGACAGCCAGGTGTGCCAGGGCGTGGCGCCGCCAGCGCAGTTGCGGCGGGTGCCGTCGAGAATGCGCCGGGCGGCGACGATGTTGCCGCCAGCATCGAACTGCAGTGCGCCGACGCCACCGTCGGGTCCGGCAACCTCGCTGTTGGACACGTAAACCCAGCCACCATCTTCGGTGGCGAAGCAGGCGCCGCCGTCCGGCGCCTCGTGCCAGTTGTAGCCGTTGAGGCCGAGAGGTTCGAAGCGGCCGGTCAGCGGATTGCTGAGATTCCGGGCCACCGCGCGCAGAGCGAAGCCTTCCGGGATGTACACCCCGTCGATTCCGGAATCCACCAAGGGCCCGACCTTGGACAGAGGCCCCGGAGCGATCGTGAACTCGGATTGTGGGCCCAGTGGTTCGCCGCCGCCGGAATCCAAAGCGCCGCCGCTTCCGGAGCCGCTGCAGGCCTTGAGCCAGGGCGTCAGCGAAACGGCGCCCGCCGTCCAGAATGCTTGCTGCAGAAAACGACGACGACTGCTGCGACCAGCCGATGAGTGTACCGACATGTGTGTGCTTCCCCGGAAAAAAGGCGAAGCATCGCAGCCTTGTTTTGCGTGGCGATGACAGCCGCCACGCGGCGGGCCTCAGAACATCTCGGTCTGATCGCTCGCGCCGACTTTTTCGCCGACCGCGGGCGCTTCACGCGACGCGATCCACTCGCCGGTGATCATCTGGTCATAGGTCGCACCCGGTCCGACCATCGGATAGACCAGGGCGTCCGGATCGATGATGACTTCGAGAAACGCCGGACCGTCGAATTCGATGAACTCGCGAATCACGCGCGGCAGATCCTCTCTGCGGTCGAGGCGCACGGCGTAGTCATAACCGTCGGCCTGGGCCGCCTTGACGAAGTCCTTCTTGTGCAGCGACTTGTCGGTGGCCGAGAAACGGCTCTTGAAGAACAGTTTCTGCCACTGGCGCACCATGCCGTCGCCGAAATTGTTGAGCACCACGACCTTGACCGGCAGGTTGTAGGTGGTCACCGTTTCGAGCTCGCCGATGTTCATGCGAATGCTGGCGTCGCCGTCGATATCGATGACCACGCGATTCTGGCCGGCGAAGGCCGCGCCGATCGCGGCCGGCAGGCCGAAGCCCATGGTACCCATCGATCCCGAGGTCAGCCACAGACGCGGTTCGCGAAAATCGAAATACTGGGCGGCCCACATCTGGTGTTGTCCCACGCCGGTGGCGATGATCGCCTCGCCGCCGGTCAGGCGATTGATCTCCTCGATCACGGCGTAGGGCTGGATCAGGGCGGATTCGCGGTCGTAGTTCATCGCGTGGCGCGTCTTGAGCTCGGCGAGGTGCCGGTGCCAGGCCGACCAGTCACGCGCGAAGCCGATGTCCTTGCCGTGTTCCGTGAGTTTGCGCAGCGCCGCCGGCAGCAGGCCGACGTGATGCCAGTCGACGCGCTTGACCTTGTTGATCTCGGCGGCGTCGATGTCCAGGTGCGCGATGAACTTGGCGCCGTGCGCAAACTGGTCGGGCTTGGTGGCCACCCGGTCGTCGAAGCGGCTGCCGACGGCGATGATGCAATCGGCGTCCTCGACAGCGTAATTGGCGTAGGCGCGGCCGTGCATGCCGAGCATATGCATCGAGCGTTCGGCGGTGGTGTCGTAGGCACCCAGGCCCATCAGCGTCATCGTCACCGGAATGCCGAAACCGTCCGCGAACTCACGCAGCGCCTGCGCCGCGCCGGCATTGATCGCGCCGCCGCCGACGTAGAGCAGGGGCCGTTCGGCGCGCGACAGCAAATCGAAGAAGCTCGTGCACTTGGATTCCGGAACCGGCGAGGCCTCCAGCGCACGCAGGCGGGCACGAAAGCCCGGCACCGGCAGCACGCCTTCGCCGGAGTAGGGCCCCATCCAGTTCTGCACATCCTTGGGCACGTCGACCACGACCGGCCCCGGGCGGCCCGAACGGGCGATCTCGAACGCGGTGCGTACCGTCGCTTCGAGCTGGCTCGGGTCCGTGACCAGAAACACATGCTTGGCGCAGGCACCCATGATGTTGGTGACCGGTGCTTCCTGGAACGCATCCGTGCCGATCGCGGACGTCGGCACCTGACCGCAGATCACCACGATGGGGATCGAGTCGGCCATGCAATCGCGCACCGGGGTCACGCAGTTGGTGGCGCCGGGGCCGGAGGTGACCAGTGCCACGCCGACCTTGCCGGAAGCGCGTGCGTAGCCGGATGCCATGAAGCCGGCGCCCTGTTCGTTGGCCGGCACGATCAGCGGCATGCGCTCGTCGTGCAGCTGGTTGTAGCGAAAGATTGCGTCGTAGGTGGGCAGAATCGCGCCGCCGGAATAGCCAAATACCGCGTCGACGCCCTCGTCTTCCAGTACCTGGACGATGATGTCCGCGCCGGACAGTCGTTGGCCGGCGAGGCGATGGCGTAGCGGTGAAAGCGGAGCTTGGGTCATGGCGACATCTTCTGCGGTATCGAACCGGGCGGCTTGCCGAACACGCTGCCCGGTCTGGGTTGAATCACCCGGTTCGAGCAGCCAAGGTCCGCAATAGCGGCCTTCCGGAACAAAAAAAGGGTGCGAAGATTAGCGCTGTTGCGTCGCCGATGCCATGCGGAGCCGCAGTTTGAGGGATACGAGACCCGCTCAGCGTCCCCAGCCGAGCTTGTGGCTGAGCTTGGAAAGCACGCTGCGCTGCTCCGGCATGCGCCCGACACCGCTTTCGGTCAGCTCGATGTCGAAGTGTTCATCGGCGCCATGGAACCGCACGATTCCTGCCTTGTAGGCCAGATCCAGGGCGTGCAGCAGCGCATTGTCGTCGAGCCCGGTGCCGTGCCAGCGGCTTTTCATTGCCGAGTAGCCGATCCGGCTTCCGGAGAAACGCTGCGGGCCTTCGAATGCGCCGGAAATCAGGTCGCGCAGTTCCGAATCAGGAACGTGCGGCCCCGGCTGAGTGATTTCCGGCGCACATTCCAGGAGTCGCGCCGGGGTCAGCGGGCCGCGGATGAACTCGGCACCGCCTTCGCCGAGCTCCCAGTAAACATCCATTCCGCGAATGCGGTGGCGCAGGTATTCGTCGCGCAGCAGGACATCGAATGCGGTCCGCAGGTCGCCGGCGCGCAGCCCGGTTTCCTGCCAGTAACGCGACACCGTGACGCCGATCAGCAGTTCACCCTTCTTGAGCTTGAGATCGCGGAAGATCGACAGCACCTGGTTGCGGAGCGCGATCTCGCTCAACGTCAGCCCGCGGCCAATGAACACGGTGGGGCGGATGTCGGGCTCGGCCACCGGCGCCGCTTCGGTGTCGATCGCGGGCGGCGCACTGGTGGAAAAGCGGGTCGCGGAGAGCAACCGCCGGTAGCCATCCGGACTCAGACGCAGATGCGGCGGCGTCAGCCCGGGCGCCAATTCCACCCATTGCTCCTGGATCAACTGCGCGAGCAGATCGGCCAAACGCTGATCGTCCTGTTCGGTGCGTCGCCAGCGTTCGCGCAGCAAGTGCAGCGGAGCGCCCATCGACAGGCTCACGCAGTGCGCGTCCAGCCATTCGAGCAGCTCGTCGCACTGCTGTTCACCGACCAGGATTCTCGGCTGCATCGCACTCTCCCCCTATCCGGACTTACTGATAACGTGCCGACAGGCGCAGTGCAAGCCTGAGTGCTCGCCGCTTTACGTAAACTCGCGCTTTGTCGGATAGCCCCACGAGTTTGCATGGATTTCGGAATTGGCGAGAGCTACGCGCTGGCCAGCGCCTTGGCCTGGGCGGTGGCAGTGATTCTGTTCAAGCGCTCCGGCGAGCAGTTGCCGCCGTTCGAACTGAACCTGGTCAAGAACCTGCTCGCGACCGTGCTACTGGCGGTGACCGTGTGGCTGCTCGCGGGTGCCCAGCTGCCGCGCCTCGGCCCGGCCGACATCGGCCTGACGGTGGCCTCGGGCGTGCTGGGTATCGCGGTGGGCGACACCCTGTATTTCCGCGCACTCAAGCTGCTGGGCGCGAGCCGCATGGGCGTGGCGCAGACGCTGTACTCGCCGTGCGTGATCCTGTTGTCGGTGATGTTTCTCGGCGAGCGCCTTTACTGGTGGCAGGTCGGCGGCGTGGCGCTGGTGTTCGGCGGTATCCTGCTGGTCGGCTATGTCGGCAAGGGCATCAGTATCGCGCGTTCGACCCTGGTGCTGGGCTTCACGCTGGCCGCAGCCTCGGTGTTCATGATGGCGCTGGGCATCGTTCTGGCGAAGCCCTTGCTGGTGCAGCATGACTTCCTGTGGATCGTGTTCCTGCGCACTGCGGCCGGCTTGCTGGGCATGCTGCTGCTGGTGGCCTGGCGTCGCCAATGGCGTTCACTGTGGCAGACCTATCGCGGCGTGCGGCGCTGGCCGGTGATCGTGGCCGGGGCCGTGTGTGGAACCTACCTGGCGATGATCTTCTGGCTGGCAGGCTACAAGTACACGGACATGTCGGTGGCCGCGGTGCTCAACGAGCTGGCGGCGGTCTTCATCCTGGTCCTGGCCGTGATCTTCCTGCGAGAGAAGGTCGGGCGTCGACAGATACTGGGTACTCTGCTGGCGATGCTCGGCGTGGCGCTGGTGGTCGCACGGCCCTCGGCGTGATTGCGCGCACGAATCTCGCTTCAGGACGAGCAGCTCACCTCGATGTGCTGCGCCCAGGCCGGCGGTTCGGCGAAGTAGCGTTCCATGTCCGGCTGTTCGTCATAGGGTCGCGCCAGCAGACGCATCAGGCGATCGATTTCGGTGGCGTCGCCTTGCTGTGCCTGTTCGATCGCGCCTTGCGCCATCCAGTTGCGCAACACGTATTTCGGGTTGACGGCGTTCATGTTCTGCCGGCGCTGCGCATCGTCCGAATGCTCGCGCCGCAAGCGTGCGCGATAGTCGTCCAGCCAGGCGTCGAAGGCTTCGAGATCGCCGACGTAGTCGCGCAGCCGCGGCGCCGCATCGGTGGCGCTTTCGAGTTCCGAGAGCATGCGGAAACTGCGTGTGAAGTCGGCACGCGAACGGTGCATGATCGTCAGCAGGCGGTTGATCAGCTCGGGATCGTCGCTTTCTTCGGCGACCAGGCCCAGTTTGGCGCGCCAGCGCCGTGTCACCGCCTCGGTATAGGTCGGCGGGAAAGCATCGAGTATCGCCTGCGCGATCTCCACGGCCTGTTCGGGAACCTCATGCAACAAGGGCAGGCAGGCCTGCAGCAGGCGTGAACAGTTCCAGTGCCCGACTTCCGGCTGGCGATCGTAGGCGTAGCGGCCGCCCTCGTCCGTGTGATTGCAGATGTGGTGGGCGTCGAAGGCGTCCAGAAAACCATATGGGCCGTAGTCCAGGGTAAGGCCGAGCACCGAGAAGTTGTCGGTGTTCATCACGCCATGGCAGAAGCCCACGGTCTGCCATTGCGCCATCAGCCGCGCGCTGCGTTCCACAACGATGCGCAGCCAGGCGGCGTGGCGCTGCGGGTGTTCGAAGAGTTCCGGAAAATGCTGTTCGATCACCTGATCGGCGAGCGGCGCCAGTGCTTCGTGGCGACCTTGGTAGTAGAAGAACTCGAATTGTCCGAAGCGCACGTGGCAGGGCGCGACGCGGCTGATCACGGCGGCGGATTCGATGGTCTCGCGTCGCAGCGGCAGGCTGGAGCCGACCAGGCTGAGCGCGCGGGTGCTGGGGATACCCAGATGATGCAGCGCGCTGCCGGCGAGGTATTCGCGGATGCTGGATCGCAGTACCGCGCGCCCGTCGGCAAAACGTGAATAGGGCGTGGGGCCGGCGCCCTTGAGCTGAATATCCTGCCAGCGCCCCTGGGTATCCTGAACCTGGGCCAGCAGAATCGCGCGACCGTCTCCGAGCTGCGGTACGAATACGCCGAACTGGTGCCCGGCGTAGACCGTGGCGATTTCGCAGCCGCCGGACAAGCGCGCATTGCCGGACATCAGCGCCAGAAATTCGGGGCTATCCAGTGAATCGGGGCTCAGCCCGAGTTCCGCCGCCAGGTCCCGATTGACATGCAGCAGTCTGGCGTCCGGCAGCGGTTCCGGTTCGACCCGGGAAAAATAGTCCTCGCCCAGCGTGACAAAGCGGTTCTGCGGATTCAGGCCGGGCAGGGTGATGTCGGGTCGCAGCGGGCTACGCTCGTCGCGGGGATCGTCAGGGCGCACGTTGTTCCGTGTTTGCGTCGGAACCCACGATCAGACGCGCGCCGCGCTTGTGAGTCAAGTAGTGGATCGACCATTGGTAGGCGACCGGCATGCGATTGCGCGCACCGATCAGGAAGTCGATGTGGGCAACGCACCACGGCAGCCAGGCGAACGTACCCTTCATGCGGATGCGCCCGAAATCGATCACGGCGGCACGTCGGCCGCCCAGATCACGGTTCGCGCCTCCACGCGAACGTCGCCGATATCCGTACCGCGTGCGTCGCAGTTGGCGACCAGGGCGTTGAGCATCACTTCCACACCCATCTTTACGGGCGAACGCTGAGTGAATGTCGACAGGGATTCCGGAAACGGCGGCAGTATGCGCGGGCCGCCTTCGAGCAGCACGATGCGTGCGTCGCGCGGCTTGATCGAATGAAAGTCTGAAACCAGCGCATGCTTCGCCTGTTCGGCGATCGCGCCCGCCATTTCCACACCGGAGGGGCCGGCACCGATCACGCAGAAGGTCGTCAATGCCTGGCGTTCGGCTTCGTCCTGCGAGTTCTCGGCGCGCTCGAAGGACATCAGCAGTCGTCGCCGGATCAGCGTGGCATCGCCGATGCGCTTGAGCCCCGGCGCCGTGGGCGCCCATTCGTCATGACCGAAATAATTGTGGGTGGCTCCCGTGGCCAGCACCAGCCAGTCGTAGCTGCTGCGTCCGTCCTTGAGCTGTACCTGTTGCCGATCGCGATCCACGTCCTGCACGTCGGCGAGCAGAACGCAGGCGTTTTTCTGATCGCGCAGCACGCCACGAATCGGCCGCGCCACGTCCGAGGGGTTCAGCTCGGCGGTGGTCACCTGGTACGGCAAGGGCTGGAACAGGTGGAATTGCGGCGATCGACGATGGTGATGTCGACCGGCGCCTTCGCCAGCGCGCGTGCCGTCGAAAGCCCGCCGAAGCCGGCGCCGACAATGACCACATGGGGGTGATTCGTTTCGTTCAAGTCAGCCTGCTCGGCGAAATGGCGGCGCGACATTACGCTGCCGGCGCTCGGTTTGTTCGTGCGGTGCGTCATGCCGATGACGCGAGCATGGCGGGGCAACGGGTCGGGCGCAATGCGGCCGCCGCCGCAGACTGGGGCGGGGGCGAAATTCGAGCTAGGATGGCCCAGCGCAAGTGTCCGTCGGGACGATTACAGGGAGAAATCAGGCATGTCGTTCGAATACCCCGGCCTTTGGGGCACCATCCTGCTGGTGCTGGATATCTGGGCGATCCTCAACGTTGTCCAGAGCCGTTCCGATACGCTCAAGAAGGCGATCTGGATCGTGGTGATCCTGCTGTTGCCGCTGCTGGGATTCATCATCTGGCTGCTGATGGGCCCGCGCTCGCCGCGCAAGACCTGAGATGTCTGCACGCTGGGGATTGGCCAAGGGGCCGGGCGCTCGTCGAATGTGCGGTTGGTTGTTGGCGGCGGCCGTGCTTCCGTGGATCGGGCCGGCGGCGGCTGCGGACCTGGATTCGATTCGGGACTGTGTGCGCGCCAATGTGCCGTCGAGCATTCGAATCCAGAACGTGAAGCTCACCGCCTTCGACCGCGCCGGCGGTTCGCGCGAAATGATGGGGCGCCTGTTCGCGATGCGCGAAGACCAGGCACAGCTTCGTCTCATGCTGAGGCTGGATGCGCCGCCGGACGTCGCGGGATCGGCCTATCTGGTGCGCGGGCGCGAACAGGGGCAGGAGACGTACGTGTACGTGCCGGCGCTCAAGCGTGTGCGTCGCCTGACGGGCTCCAACCTCGATGGCAGCCTGTTCGCCACCGACTTCAGCTACGGCGATATCAGCCAGATTTATCGTGCCTTCGACGCCGGCAGCGCGGTGCTGGAGGATGCCGGCGAGATCGGGCAGCGCGCGGTGGACCGGATTGCCTTCGACCCGCGGGAGCAGCACGATACGCGTTTCGACCGCATTCGGGTGGCGGTCGACCGCGAGACCTGCGTTGCGCTACGCATCGAATTTTTCGAGAACGGAGCGGTGGGCAAACGCTACGAAGCGGATCCCGAGCGCCTGCGGCAGTTCGACATGCACTGGTATGCCGAGTTTGCCCAAATGCGCAACCTCAAGCAGGAAACGTACACGACGCTGGAAGTGCAGGAGGTGAGCGGCGGCGACGCCCTGTCGAATCTCTACTTCATGCCCATGACGTTCTATGAGGGGCCGTAGTTGCTGAGGGCACTGTCGCGGCTGTTGGCGCGGCGGCCGGCCGCGACCGTGGCGGCGACACTGTTGCTGAGCGCGTTCGCGGGTCTGGCGGTGATCTCGGTGGACGGTGTTTTCCGCATTCATGTGGACCCGTCGCCGGAACATCTGCTGAGCGGGCGCGACGGCGAGCGCGGTGCACTGAAGCGTGTCGAAGCCCTGTTCGGCGACACCGACGGTGTGGTGGTGGCGGTGAGGCTCGCGCCGGTGTTCACGGCCGAGCATTTGCGGACCGTGACGCGAATCCACCGCGCCCTGATGGCGCTTGATGGCGTGCGCGAGGTGCAGTCACTGGCCAGCGCGCCGAACTGGTTGGCCGATGATGATGACGTTCAGACCGGCAGCTTCACACAGCAGGCCGCGCTGGATCCCTCGCGAATCGCCGCGCTGCAAGGGCAATTCGAGGCCAATCCGCTGTATCGCGGTTCGCTGGTGTCGGCGGATGGCAACACCGTAGCGTTCCTGCTCAGTCTGCATCAGGTCGACGAAGCAGCTTATCGAAACGAACACTTCGACGCGCGGATCCGCTCCGCGGTCGCTCAGGCAGCCGGCAATGAGGTCGTGCCGGTTGCCGTGACCGGCAGTGTCGCGGTGGCGGCGGCCACCACCAGCGCGCTGCTGCGCACGATGACCCGAACCGTGCCGGCGGTGTTCGTCATCGTGGCGGCCTTGCTGCTGATCGCGTTCCGCAGTTTTCGCGTGGCGCTGGCCAGTGCGCTGACGATCGGTCTGGCCCTGTGGTGGATGATGGCGCTGGCCGGCGTAGCCAGCATTCCGATCAATCTGGTCACCGCAATCGCACCACCGCTGGTGGTGGCGCTGGGGCTGTCGTATTCGGTGCATCTGCTGTCCGACTATCTGCGCGCCCACCGCGACGGGTATCCGCCTTTGCAGGCGCATCTGCGCACACTCAATCGTGCTGCGGTGCCCGTGTTGATGAATGCGGTGACCACCATCGCCAGCGTGTTGGCGCTGATGCTGTCGCCGATGCCGGCAGTCCGCGAGTTCGCGCTGCTGGCCGCATTCGGCACCGCCGTGCTGGCCCTGATGACGCTTGGCTTTCTGCCGGCCGTGTTGCGACTGGTCGGCTGCGGGACCCGCTTCAGTGAATCGCCGGGGGACCGCCTGGCGAGGCGCGTGGCGCCGGCGTTGGCGCGGTTCGCGCTGCGTCGCCGGGCACTGTTGCTGGGGCTGGCCCTGGTGATCGCGGTCTGCGGATTCTGGTCCACACGCCATCTCGACGCCGGAGCCGAATACATCAAGACGTTCTCGCCGGGTTCGCAGGTTCGGCAGGACTACGAGACCGTCAGCGCCGCCTTCGGCGGCGCAACCCGCTTGTCGATCCTGATCGAGACCGGCATCGACGGCAGTCTTGTGGACCCGCCCGTGGCGCGGGCCCTGGATCGCTTCGCGCAGTGGCTGCGCGCGCAGCCGGAGGTCGGTTCGGTCAGCTCCTACCTCGATTCACTGAAGCTGATGCACCAGGCCGTCAATGGTAATGATCCAGACGCCTTTGTCGTGCCGGGCAGTGCGGCCGCGAGCAAGCAGCTGTTGCTGCTGGGTGGGGGAGACGTGGTGCGGAGCACGCTCAACGCCGGATTCTCCACGGCGCTGATCAGTCTGCGCAGCCGGGCTGAGGATGCCGCCGCCGTCCGCGAACTGGTGACTCGTATCGAGTCGGAGATGGCGCATCTGCCGCCGGTGCTGCAAGGCGAGGTGACCGGCCGCGCGGTGCTTGCGACGCGTGCGGTGGACGATATCGTCAGCGGGCAAAGACAATCTTTGATCATTGCCTTCCTGGCGATCTTCATAGTGCTTTCGGCGCTGTTCATGTCGCTGCGCGCCGGCCTCTTGGCAATGCTGCCGAACCTCGTGCCCGTGGCCGTCTACTTCGGCGCGCTGGGCCTGTTGGACATTCCGCTGTCCCCGACCAACAGCCTGGTGGCCTGCATCGTTCTGGGCATCGCGGTCGACGACACCATTCATTTTCTGGCGCGCTTCAACGCCCGGGCGCGCGAAACCGCGGACGAACGCGGTGCAGTGGAGTCCGCGCTGGCCACGGTGTTGCGTCCGATCACGTTGACCACCCTGGCCCTGTGTCTCAGCTTTCTCGCCTTCGGCAGCGGTGAGCTGCAGACGCAGACGCAGTTCGGCGTGTTGGCGGCGATGACGCTGGCCGTGGCCTGGCTCATCGACCTCAGCCTGACGCCGGCTTTGGGCTCGATGTTCCGCGTCGTCAGCTTCTGGGATGTGCTGCGTGTCGATCTGGGCAGCTCGCCGCAGTACACGATCCCGCTGTTGGCCGGTCTCAGCGACAGACAGGCCAAACTGTTCGCTTTGCTGTCCAAGGTGCAGCGGGTGCCGGCCGGTACGCGCGTGATTCACGCCGGTGAGCGTTCCCGCGATATCTACGTGGTGATCGAAGGCCAACTGGAGGTCTGGGTGCAGCGTGGCAGTGAGCACCGCGCGCTGTCGAGCCTGCAGCGCGGCGCCACGATCGGCGAGGCCGGCTATTTCGGCCAGCGACGCACCGCCAACGTCGATACGGTGAGCGATGCGCGCCTGCTGCACTTCGATTCCCAGGACCTGGAGCGCCTGCGTCGGCGCCACCCGCGCATTGCTGCCACGATATTCCGCAACCTCGCGGCGATTCAGGCCGAGCGGCTGGCCCAAGCCACGGCGATGATCGATTGAAATCGAGCAGGCGGCGCGGGTAGGCCGTGGTGCCCGGCGGAGTGGGGCGTGCCGGCGGTGCGCGGGCTAGGATGGTCGATGGCAGAGGCGCCGCCGCGCACCGCGAATTGACCGAAACGCGCGGTGTGGCGCGAATATTTCGAAAATCCAGATAGAGGAGTGCAAGGCCATGAGCCTCAAGGGAAAGACCCTGTTCATCACCGGTGGATCGCGTGGTATCGGTTTGGCGATCGCCGTTCGCGCGGCGGCCGATGGCGCCAATGTCGCGATCGCGGCGAAGACCGCGGAGCCCCACCCCAAGCTCGAAGGCACGATCTATTCGGCCGCCGAAGCCATTGAGAAAGCCGGTGGACGCGCGCTGCCCCTGGTCTGCGACATTCGTGAAGAGGATCAGGTGCTCGCCGCGATCGCCAAGACCGTGGAGACCTTCGGCGGCATCGATGCCTGCATCAACAACGCCAGTGCCATCTCGCTGACCGGCACGATGCAGACCGACATGAAGCGTTATGACCTGATGAACCAGATCAACGCACGCGGCACCTATCTGGTCGGGCGCAGCTGCATCCCGCACCTGCGAAAGTCCGACAATCCGCACATTCTGTCACTGTCGCCGCCTCTGGACATGAGTGTGAAATGGTTTGCCCCGCACGTCGCATATTCCACCGCGAAATATGGCATGAGCCTGTGCACCCTGGCCTGGGGCCAGGAACTTCGATCCATGGGCATTGCGGCCAATTCACTGTGGCCGCGTACCGCGATCGCCACTGCGGCGATCAAGCTGATCGGCGGTGAGGAACTGATGCGGCTGTCGCGCAAGCCGGAGATCATGGCCGACGCGGCCCATGTGATCCTCAACAAGCCGGCATCCGGGTTCACCGGCAATTTCTGTATCGACGACCTCGTACTGTCCGAGGCCGGTGTGCGCGACTTCTCGAAGTATCTCGCGGTGCCGGGAATGGCCGAGTCCCAGCTGATGCCGGACTTCTTCGTGCCTGACGACCTTCCGACCCTGCCGCAATGAGCCGCTGGCGTCCGCCGTCGGGAGAGCGCAAGACGCCGTACATCACGGCCCAGGGCTATGCCAGGCTCAAGGCCGAATACGATCAGCTCTGGCGAGGACGTCGCCCCGAGGTGGTGCGCGCCCTGGCCGCGGCGGCCGCCGAAGGTGATCGCTCCGAAAACGCCGAATACCACTACCGCAAGAAGGAACTGCGCGAGATCGACCGCCGTGTGCACTATCTGCAGCAGCGATTGCCGATATTGAAAGTCGCCGAGGCGATTCCCGGTGATCCGCAGTGCATCTTTTTCGGGGCCTGTGTCGAACTTGCGGACGAGGAGGGTGTCACACGACGCTACAGGATCGTCGGCCCCGACGAAACGGACGCTGCGCAAGGGCGGATCAGCATCGATTCGCCCTTGGCGCGCGCCCTGCTGAAACGACGTGTCGGCGAGATCGTCACTGTTGCGTTACCCGCCGGAGAGGCTGAATTCGAGATTCTGACCATTTCCTATGGTCCATAATCCGTTCGGATTCTGGCGCCTGGCATCCGCGGGCGCCGTTTGTTCGCATACCCATTTCAGACGAGACACGGAACCCAAGGTCGTTCAATGAACAAGCTCCACACCATCGGCGCCCTGTTGCTGAGCGCCATCACGATTTCCGCCTGTTCCACCACGACTCCGTACCAGCCGCTGCGTAACGGCTACGGCTATTCGGATCAGAAACTGGAGTCGAACCGTTACCGCATCAGCTTCAGCGGCAATTCCTCGACGCCGCGCGATACCGTTGAAAACTATCTGCTGTACCGCGCCGCGGAGCTGACGCTGCAGTCCGGCAACGACTACTTCGTGCTGGTCGACAATTCCACCGAGGCCGATACGCGCTACCGCCAGAGCATCAATGCGTATAGCGGCTTCGGCCATTACTACTGGTATCCGTCGGTCGCGGTCAGCAGTGGCGATTCGTATCCGATCACGAGCTACGAGGCCAGCGCCAACATTCAGGTATTCAGCGGCGAGAAGCCGGCCGACAATCCTCAGGCTTTCGACGCGCGCGACGTGCGTGCCAACCTGCAGCCCTTGGTGACCCTGCCGAGCGAGTGAGGCTGCGCCAGCGTGATGAAGAACGGGGCCTGCTTGGGCTCCGTTCTTGGTTTCGGCGTCCGCGTACGGTCATGATTCGACGGGCATCAGCGTTTCAAGCGCCCGCCAGCCGCCCTCCACCGACACGACCTTGGAATAGCCCATGCGTGACAGGTTGTCGGCCGCCAGTGCAGAGCGGTATCCGCCGCCGCAATACAGGTACAGCGGTGTGTCGGGGTCGGGCACGACGGTTTCGATGTCGCGTTCGATGATGCCCTTGCCGAGCCAGCGCGAACCGCGCACGTGGCCGTCGTCGTACTCGCTGCGCTCGCGCACGTCGATCAACTGGGCGCCCGGTGCAGCCTGCAGCGCAGCGGCGAGTTCGACCGCCGGAATCTCGCGGATTCTTGTGCGCGCCTGTTCGACCAGGGCGACGAAGGCGGGGCTGTGCTGTTGCGCCATTTGCTTGCATACTCCGGACTGCGTATTTCGGACGAGTCGAAATGCTCCGGTCCTATGATAGATTGCCTTGCAGAAAGCCTGTACCAGCGCGTTTTCGAGCGCTCTGCTACAGACTTTCTATTGTGGGTACGCCTCCATCATGAGGAGATTGCGCAGCGGGCGCGCCGCGATTCTGGCGGGCGTTCTGATCATTGTCGGGACAGGAACGGCCGCGGCGCAGGACAGCGCCGCGCAAGTGGACCAGGCGCTGGATTCGACGATGCAGCGTCAGCGCGACAACATCCGTTCGCAGACGCGGATCAACCAGTTGGACGACGCGACGCGTGAGGCGCTGCAGCGCTACCGCGCGGCACTTTGGCAAAGCCAGCAGCTGGACGCCTACGCTGGGCAACTCGACCAGCTGTTGGGCACGCAGTCCGAGGAAATGGCGTCCTTGCGCTCGCAACTCGACGAACTGCAGGTGACGGAGCGCGAGATTCTGCCGCTGATGCTGCGCATGCTGGACGGATTGGAACAGTTCGTCGACGAGGATCTGCCGTTCCTGCAGGGCGAACGCCAGGAACGCGTCGACAATCTGCGCCGCAGCTTTGCCGACCCGGCGACGAGCACGGCCGAAAATTTCTCACGTCTGATCGATGCCTATCGGGTCGAGTACGAGTACGGCCGCGGGCTCGGCGCCGAGCGCGCGGCGCTGGACGAGGATGGCGCGGTGGTCGACATTCTGCGCGTGGGCCGTGTGGGCCTGTTCTATCGCCAGCTCGACGGCGCCGAGGTCGGCGCCTGGGACGCACAGCAACAGGCATGGCACGTACTGCCGGACCGGTTCGAGCCCGATATCCGTCAGGGCCTGCGCATCGCGCGTGAGACCGCGGCCGCCTCGATGCTGGTGCTGCCGCTGGCGGCACCGGGAGCGCCCCAATGACCGGCGTGATGTGCCGCGCACTGACGGTTTTGTGCCTGATGGGTTTTTGCAGTGCGCTGTTCGCTCAGGCGCCGGACGCGGACTTCGATGCCTTGCTGCAGGAGCTGCGTGAATCGGCGCAGGACAGTGCCACGCTCAATCGCGAGCGCGAGGCGCGCTTTGTCGAGCAAAAGCAGCAGCGTGAGGCGCTGATGCGCGAGGCCGAGGCCAAGCTGGCCAGCGCCCGAAAGAAGGCCGCGGCGGCCAAATCCCGTTACGACACTCAGCAGGCCGAACTGCTTGCCGCGCGCAAGAAGCTCGATGACGGCGTCGGCGAACTCGGTCAGGTCTATTCGACACTGCGCTCCGCGGCCGGGGAGTTGCGCCAGCAGGCACAGGGTTCGCTGGTCAGTGCGCAGTTCCCGCAGGGCGAATCCCTGCTCGGCACCTTGGCGGATGGGCGGCGCCTGCCGCGACTGGCCCAGATCGAGGCCTTTCAGCTGTGGTTCCTGCGCGAACTGCGGGCGCAGGGTGAAGTGGACGGTTTTGACGCCGCGGTCGTGGCTACCGATGGCGAACGCAGCCAACAGCGGGTGACGCGGGTCGGGCCCTTCACGGCATTCACTGAAGCCGGCTATCTGGTGCGTGGCGACGACGGTGCCTTGCAGTTACTGCCGCGTCAGCCGGCGCCGGGTTTGCACGGGCTGATCGACGATTTCGTGGAGGCGCCCGCAGGCGAGTCCACCGCCATTCTGATTGACCCTACGCGCGGCGAGCTGCTGAAGATCGAGTCCGAAAAGCCGCGCCTGTTCGAGCGGCTGGGGCAGGGTGGCGCGGTCGGCTATCTGATATTGACGATCGGCGCGGTCGGTCTGCTGCTTGCGATGCTGCAGTCGGCCTGGCTGACACGCGGCGCGGTTCGGGTGCAGGGCCAGCTTGCGCGAATCGAGCAACCGGACGCCGGTAATCCCCTGGGGCGCGTAATGCTTGCCGTGGACCAAGCCGATGGCGACGATCCGGAGCTGCTGGAACTCAAACTGTCCGAGGCAGTGGTGCGCGAGGCACCGCGGCTTGAGCGGTTTCAGGGTTTGTTGCGCCTGTTCGTGGCCGTGGCACCCTTGCTGGGGCTGCTGGGCACGGTGACCGGGATGATACTCACTTTCCAGGCGATCACCGTGTTCGGAACCAATGACCCCAAACTGATGGCGGGAGGCATCTCACAGGCTCTGGTCACGACCGTGCTGGGCCTGGTGGTGGCGATCCCTCTGCTGTTCCTCAACAGCCTGCTGCAGACGCGTTCGCGCGCGATCGTGCAGATTCTGGACGAGCAGTCCGCCCTGGCGCTGGCGCGGCGGCTGGATCGGCGCTCCGGTGCATCCGATGTTTGAATGGCTGGCGCCGGCCCGTTCCGTCGCCGATTTTCTCGATGCCGGCGGATGGGTGCTGTGGACCGTGCTGTTCGCCGGCGTGCTCATGTGGACCCTGATCGTCGAACGCTGGCTGTGGTTTCTGCGCGCCTACCCACAGGCACGTGCACACGCCAGCACGCTCTGGCAACAGCGACCGGATCGGCGGGACTGGGCTTCACGGCGAGTGCGCGCGGCGATGATCGGCCGGGCATCGCAGTCGATGTCGGCGACGCTGCCGCTGATCCGCACGCTGATCGCGGCCTGTCCGATGCTCGGCCTGCTCGGCACCGTGACCGGCATGATCGAGGTGTTCGATGTGATGGCGCTGACCGGCACCGGCGACGCCCAGGCGATGGCGGCCGGCGTGTCCCGCGCCACCGTGCCGACGATGGCCGGCATGATCGTGGGTATTTCGGGCCTGTTGCCGATGCACCGCCTCAACGGGCGTGTGCGCGGTGAATCGGAGCGCTTCGGCGAACTGCTCGAAGCGGGAAGCGGCGAATGAAGATGAAACGCCACGACAGTCCTCCCGAGGACAACGGCATCGACCTCACGCCGATGCTGGACGTGGTGTTCATCATGCTGATCTTCTTCATCGTGACCACTACCTTCATTCGCGAGGCTGGCATCGAGATCAACCGGCCCAATGCGCAGACCGCGCAAAAGCAGGAGCGCGTGAACATTCTGGTGGCGATCGCGCCGAACGGTGAGATCTGGATCGACGGTCAGCGCGTCGACATCCGCGGACTGCGTGCTGCCATCGAAACCCTGCGCGGCAAGGATCCGGACGCCAGCGTGGTGGTGCAGGCGGACCGGGACGCGCGTGCCGGTTTGCTGGTCGAAGCCATGGACCAGGCCAGACTGGCCGGCGTTCGTAACGTCGCGGTGTCCGCGCAGCGAACGCCATGATGGCGACGCCGCGCGTCGGCGGCGCCCTGTGCATCGCGCTGCTGGTGGTCCTGGTGCTGTTCTGGCTGATGCAGGCGATGATCGCGCCACCCGAAGCGCCGTTGGACGACGCGCGCCGTGTCGCCGAGATCGCCACGGCACCGCCGCCCGAACAGCCGCAACAGACGCAGCAGGCGCTGGCGCAGGCACCGCCACCGCCGCCGCCACCGGCGCCGGCTGCGCTGGCCCGCCCGGAGATTCCCTTGCCTGCGGCCGCGGCCGTGACGCCCAGCGAGATCGATGTGGCAATGCCGGCCAGTCTGTCCGGCGGACCGACGCTGGGCAGTGGCAGCTTCGCCGGATTTGGCGCCGGCGGCGGCACCGGCTCGGGCGGCGGCGGGTACGGACAGGGTCAGGGCTTCAGCGGAAAGCCCTTGGTACCGCTTTCGACCGCACGTCCGCAAATGCCGGACTGGGCCTGCAAGCGCAAGATTCAGGGCTGGGTCGAGGTCGTGTTCACGGTGATGCCGAATGGCCGGGTGCGCGATGTGCGCATCGTCGACGCCGACCCGCGCGGAGTCTATGAAGCCGCTGCGGTCGAAAGCGTCTCCAACTGGATCTATGCTTCGCACGACAATGCGCGTGAAGTGAAGCAGCGGGTCGAGATGGACCCGGCCGATTGTGCCTACAACTACCCACGCTGAGTCGTCCGCAATGATCCGATGCACAGACAGGCTCGGTCCAAGCATTGCGCAAGCATGCCGGGCAAGTCTGCTGATTGCGGCCTTGCTGTTGGGGGTGGCGTCGAACGCCTTCGCCGATCAGTACCGCAGCAACGTGCGCGAACTGTCGAAGCCCCCGCCGGAAATAGGGCAACAGGACCCGGCGGCGCTGTTGAAAAAGATCCGGGAGCCGTACCCACGCGCCCTGCTGCTGCGCGAACTGGCGGCGCGCGAGGCGGCGGCGGGGCGCTACAGGCAGGCGGCGGACTATCTCGATCAAGCCCTGGCGACGGGCGCGCTGTCGGGCGTAGCCGAACAGGCGATGCGTGAGGATCTCGCCGGGCTGCGCAGCGCCAGCGGCGACCCTGACGCCGTGATCGGCAGCCTGGAGCCGATGCGGCGATCCGGTCGAACGATGTCGCCCGCGCAGCGCGCCGCCCTTGGCGCCGCCTATGCGCGCAAGCGGCGCTACACCGAAGCCTTGCCCATGCTGCGCTCGGCGGTGGAGGCGGCTGGCGCTGCCGTGGACCTGTCCTGGCTGCGCGCCCTGCAGGCGGTCCATGCCGGGCTGGGCGATGACGCCGCGGCGGCCGATCTCGCATTGCGGGTGCTGCGTCGCGCTCCGCAACAGGACCAGTCCTGGCTCGATGCGGCAGCCTGGCAGCTCAAGGCAAAGCGCGATACGCGCGCCCAGGCTCTGCTGGAACTGGCGGCGCGGCAGGGCATGCTCAGCGAACCGGAACAGCGCATGCAGTTGCTGCGCCTGACGGCCCGCATCGGGGCACCGTTTCAGGCAGCTTCATTGCTGCGTCGTTGGATCGAAGACGGCACCGTGCCATCGTCCGCTGAGCGGCGGCATCTGCTGGCCCAGCTCTGGCTCGCCGCGCGCGAAGCGCGGCTCGCGAGCACTGCGATCGAGGCCTCCTTGCAGGATCGAACCGATCCGCAACTGCTGGTGCAGCTGGCACAGATCCACATGGATCAGGAGCGCTACGCCGAGGCCGAGCGGGCTTTTGAACGCGCCATCGCCGCCGGTGACGATGGCGCCGACGTGCATTTCTCGCTGGCGATGGCGCGCTATCAGCAGGCCGATATAGACGGTGCGTTGGCCGCACTGAGCAGTGGTCCGCGCGGCAACGCCGCGCAGCAGAAACTGTCGAGGTCGTGGAGCGACTATCTGCAGTCAGGTCGTGCGCGTGAGCAGGCGATGCGCGCCGCCGTGGAACGACAGGCCCAGCAACGGGGTGCGCCCGACGATCTGCAGGCACGTCTCGGCGGAGGCTTCGAGGAACGACGCCTTGATGTGACGCCGAGCGCCGCAGGCACGTCCGGCGATGGGCTGACGCCGGTCGGCGCCGAAGCCGGGGGTAACGCTGATGGCACGATCCCGCCCTGGACCGGAAAAACGGTGTCGGCCAGCGAGCGCGCGCCCGAGTTCACGATCGACGCCGCGAACCAGGCGCGTTATGCCGACAAGCTGGCGCCGGGCTATCGCGCGATGTTCGAGGCCTACCCCGATTTTGCGATGCCGGTTCATGCCAGCCAGCGCAGCGTCGTGTATCCGAAGGCTATCGACATTGCCAGCGCCGACAACCTGGAACGCGCGAAGCTCGTGGGTGCGGATACCTTGACCGGCGCGCGCCTGGGCTTTCCGTTCATCCATCCACAAACGGGCGTTGAGGTGATGTGGAATCACCGCCTGCGTTGGCGCGGCAATTCCATGGAGCGGCGCACCACCCAGGTGGTGGTGCAGGCGAACGGCGCCACCAGTAGCCGCCTCAAGCAGCACGAGCGCCTGCTGGCTCGATACGCCAATCTGGACGCGCCCTCGGATCTGCAGCAGGACAATGTGCTGCTGTACTACCTCACTTGGTTTACCGGCAGCGGTGACGACTTTCTGGCTTTGGTGCACGAAACCGCCAATGCGGAGCGGTCGCCGCGCGCCATCTGGGTGCAGCCGCCTGGTGTGCCGCGCCTGTTCCGCTTGCCGCCGGTTGGCTATGACCAGGTGTTTCCGGGCTCAGAAGGCCTCTACTTCGTCGATATGCTCGACATGTACAACGGCCCGTTCGACCGCTATGTGTGGAAGCTGGCCGGCAAGCGTGAGCTCTACATCCCGTATAACAACCGCAAGTTGGCGGAGGGCGTGTACGCGGCCAAGACCTTGCTCAAGCCGGGGCATCTTCCGTCGCAAGTCCTGCGCTATGAGCTGCATCGCGTCTGGGTGGTCGAAGCCACGTCACGGGAGGGCACCCGGCACAGCTTCGGGCGCCGTGTGTTCTATGTCGACGAGGACAGCTGGAACGTGGTGTTGGTCGAGAATTACGACAGCGAGGGACGGTTGTGGCGTTTCCAGGAGGGACACCTGAACTATCATCCCGGGATTCGCGCGGCGGACTGTGCGCCGGTGGTGACCTACGACCTCAAGGACGGGCGCTATTTCGTCAACCGGCTACGAGTCGACGATCCCGAAGCGCAATTCGACGTACCCGGTATCGGTACCAGAGACTTTCTGCCCTCGGCCGTGCGAGGCCGCTATGTTCATTGAGTCTCGATTGCGAGCGTTTCGTAAGTGGCGTCCAACATTTTGTAAAATGAACGCTAAAGTTAGTCTCCACGAAACGATGCTTCAACCGAGATAGGTGGTCAACACACGCGAAAGGTCCGGAAAGATCGTCTGCATGTCCGACTCCACGCCCTTGCGCAGCTTGTTGTAGAGCGCCTGCAGCGACTTGTGATCGGCGCGGGCGACGCGCGCATCGGCGACGCCGAGCATCGCCGGGATCGCGCGTTCGGAATGCTTCTGCAGATAGACGCTAAAATCGCCGGCGCTACTCTGGCTGAACTCCTGATACAGTGGATCGAGCGCCACCGCGAATTCCGGAATCAGCTTGCGCATGGCGTTGCGCAGGAAATTCGGCTTCGCGGAATTGGCGGTCGAAAGCGCCGCCTTGTACGCCAAGCCTTTGAGGCCGGATCGCTTCGAGACGAAACGCTCGACCAGTTGAGTGCAATCGTTGATGAGTTCTTCGCGGTGATGGTCCGCGAGCAGCAGATCCGGCAGGCTCGCCATTGGCCCTCCAGCAGGGGATTTGACGGACGTCTATGGACGGAGATGAAAAGCGCCTCAAGCCTAGCATGACGAAGCTCACAACCCGCCCCTTCGAGCGCAATTTGCGCATGGCGCGTCTGGGTTTCGGCACCGGTGCGAAGATCGCTGCGCACTCGTTCTCGAACCTGTTTCGCGATGCCGGTGGGCGCGCGGATGCCGATCGCGTGTTCTACGCGCGCGAGGCGCAGGTAATGGCCGACGAACTCGGCCAGCTCAAGGGCAGCATCATGAAGGCTGGGCAGATGCTGTCGCTGTACGGGCAGTATTTCCTGCCACCCGAAGCCGTGGATGTTCTGTCCAGCCTGCAGGACGACACCCCGGCTGTCGCCTGGCCAGTGGTGGCGCCCGTACTGGAGCGTGGCCTCGGCAAGCAGCGCCTCGCAGAGCTTGAGGTCGACGAGCGTCCCTTGGCCGCCGCTTCACTGGGGCAGGCACATCGAGCCCGGCGCCGCTCGGATGGTGCCGAACTGGTGTTGAAGATTCAGTACCCCGGTGTGGGCGATGCGATCGAAAGCGACGTCAACACCTTGTCGCGTGTGATCGGCATGACACGCTTGGCGCCGCGTGGCCTCGATCTCAACTCGATCTTTGCCGAAGTGCGCGAGATGCTGCATCGCGAGGTCGACTACGTTGCCGAACGGCGTTTCACCGAGGATTTCGCTGAACGGCTGGCCGATGACGAGCGCTACGTCGTGCCCAGGATCTACCGCGAGTTCTGCAGCGATCAGGTGCTGGCCACCAGTTTCGAGCCCGGCGAGGGAGCTCGCGCCAAGGCCGTGCAGTCGCTGCCGCAGTCGGTGCGAAACGAGCTGGCCCTGAATTTCCTGGATCTGTTCCTGATCGAATTCTTCGACTGGGGCATGGTCCAGACCGACCCCCATTTCGGCAATTACCGGATCCGCCAGGAAGCCGGACACCCACGCATCGTATTGCTGGATTTCGGTGCCACGCGCATCTTCGGGCGCGGCTTTGTCGACGGCTATCGCAGTATCGTCGCCGGAGCGCTGGCGCGTGATGCGGCACGTGTCATCGATGGCGCCAGGGCGATCGGCCTGATGGACGATGCGTTTCCGCAGAACGTGGTATCCGCCTTCGTCGACTTGTGCGAGCTGATCATGGAGCCGTTCCGGGAGCCCCATGACGCTGGCGATGGCCAGCAATGGTTCAATGCCCAGGGAGCTTATCGTTGGGCCGAGAGTGATCTGCTCAAGCGCGTTACCACCCGCGCCAGTCGCAACGCCCTGTCGCGGTACTTCAGAGTGCCGCCACGTGAAATCGTGTTCCTGCACCGCCGCCTGGCGGGTGCTTTCATCATGGCGGCCACGCTCGGCGCCGAAGTGTCGGCGCGTGAACGATTGCTGGCGCGGCTCTGAACCGCCGGCCTCGCCTGAATCCCTGCTGAATCAAGTGCGTAGGCAATTTCTTACTTCAAGTTGGCGCCACCTGCACGGGTCCGATAGGATCGCCCGATCCTGAATTTCAACTGCTCAGAAACCCGAAGGAGGGTTTATGAAGACCACACTCATTGCAGGTTTCCTTGGATTCGCTGCGATTCTGTTTGCTGCGGAGCCGGCCCTGGCGGCCGTGTCGGCGCAGGAAGCGGCACGCCTAGGCAAGGACCTGACGCCGATCGGGGCCGAGAAGGCCGGCAACAAGGACGGCACGATTCCAGAATGGACGCCGGGCGAGCAGGACGGCGACCTCAGTGGCGAGTATCCACATAACGACGATATCGACGGTGAGAAGCCGACGTTCACGATCACCAAGGCCAATATGGCCAAGTACGCCGATAAGCTCACCGAGGGACACAAGGAGCTGTTGGGGCGCTATGACGACTACAAGATGAACGTGTATCCGTCCTACCGTTTCGTCGCCTTCCCCGATGAGATCTACGAAGCGACTCAGAAGAATGCGACGACTGCGGAGCTGGTTGCGCCGGACCGCCCGCAGGGCGCAACGCTCGGGTTCCCGTTCCCGATCCCGAAATCTGGCGCCGAACCGATCTGGAACCACAAGCTGAAATGGCGCGGCGAAGGCGTGCGTCGTTACAACAATCAGATGATCGTGCGCCCGAACCAGCCGATGCAGCTCACCAAGCTGATCGAGGATGTGCAGTTCGCCTACGCCAGCATCGAGAACCCGGTCGAACTCGAGGACGGTACGCCGTACCTGTATTACCTATCCGAAACGGTCGCGCCGCCTCGACTGGCCGGCCAGTACATTCTGGTGCACGACAAGACCGGTACCGGCAACGAGGGACGGTCGGCCTGGCTCTACAATCCCGGTTTCCGCCGCATTCGCCGCGCGCCGGCGGTGTGTTGCGACAATCCGTACGAGGGCACCGAGGGTTATCAATTCTACGATCAGGTCGATATGTTCAACGGCATCCTCGACTACTACGACTGGAAGTTGCTCGGCAAGAAGGAGATGTACATTCCTTATAACGACAACAAGGTTGCCAGCGACAAGGTCACCTACAAGGACATCGCGACGCCGAATCACGTCAATCAGGATCTGCCGCGCTATGAGTTGCATCGCGTCTGGGTGGTGGAAGCCAACAACAAGCCCGGCCTTCGCCACAAGATCAAGAAGCGGGTGTTCTATATCGACGAGGACAGCTGGAATATCGTCGCCGTGGATAACTACGATCAGCGCGACGAACTGTGGCAGTTTCAGGAGGGACATCTGACGGTCGCTTCGAATGTACAGTCGGCCGGCACGGTGCCGGAGGTGATCTACCACTTCGACTCGGGTGTGTACTTCGTGACGGCGGCCTTCAACGAGGACGAGCCCTACAACTTCGACGTCGATTTCAGCAAGAATCACTTCAGCGCGTCTTCGGTGCAGAAGAATTCGTCGAAATAAGCGCTGAGACGATCATCGGTCGCCGGCAGATTCCACCGGCGGCCTTTTCCTTGCATGAGAGCTGGCACAATCGGTTGAGGGGCAGCCGGGCAGCGGCACTCACTTGGCGAACGGGTACAAAATGGGGAACGACCTTCAATGCTGAATTTCGATGAAACCTTGCAGCTCGGCGGTAATCAGGAGCGCTTTTTTCGCATGCTTCAGGACAAGTCCTTCTTCGAGCGCAAATACAAGGACATGCGCCTGCAGACCGCCGAAGTGCTGGAGCACGAGGGGGTCGGCGAGGTGATCAAGGTGACTGTTCGCTACTCGGCTCCCTTGGGGGAGGCCTTGCCGCCGATTGCGCAAAAGTTCGTGGGCGACGAGATCGTCATCACCCAGCATGAACAATGGGATTTTTCCACGGGAAAGGCCAGCATTCGGCAGGAGGTCCGCAATGCGCCGGCCAAGATCGGTTCGGACATCGAATTCGGCGAGGCGGCCGACGGCGTTCAGGTGGAGATGCATTGGCATGTCAATGTGAGCGTCCCCATGATCGGCGCCAAGCTGGAAAAGATGATCGGTGATACTTTGCGCATGATGATGAAGGCGGAGTTCCGCTCATCGCGCAAGCTGCTCGCGGAATACTGAGCCGTGTTCACCCCGCGTTGCGCCGACAAGTCACCGGGTCCGTTCGATCAGTTGCTGAGCGTGCTTGCGGCGTTTTTTGGCGTCCAGAGCCGGCGCAATCGCGAACGCGATTTCAAGCATGGCAAGGCCATCAACTTCGTGATTCTCGGCGTGGTGATGACTATCGTGTTTGTGATCGTGCTGGCGCTGGTGGTCAAGCTCGTGTTGCGTAGTGCCGGAGTCAGCTGAGGGCGCGCGAGGACATTACGCCGCGGCGGGTATGGCGCCCTTGAGCATGTACAGCGCGCTTTCGGCGAACAGGTTGGGGATGGTTCTCGAAAGCCAGCCCTGGCGCTGCGCCGGCCCGGTGAAATTGCGCCGCAATATCGACCAGGCCTGCTCCTGGCACAGGGCTTCGAAGTCGTTGACCGTGCACAGGTGGATGTTTTCAGTGGCGTACCAGCGGCTGGGCAGGGCCGGCGTCATCGGCATGCGTCCGCGTACGAGCTGGGTTCGTGCACGCCAGTGGCCGAAGTTGGGAAACGTCAGCACCCCGACCTGGCCGACCCTGAGGATTTCCTGGATGGCGAGATCGGGATGCTGCAGGGCCTGTAGCGCCTGCGACATGACCACGTAGTCGAACGATTGGTCTCCGAACTCCTCGAGGCCGGCGTCGATGTCGGCTTCGATGACATTGACGCCATTTTCGATACAGCGAAGCACGTTGGCCGGGTCGATCTCCAGGCCGTAGCCCGAGACCTCGCGGCTCTGCATCAGGTGTGCAAGCAGCGCGCCGTCGCCGCAGCCGAGGTCGAGCACACGGGCGCCGGGCTCGATCCATTCGGCGATGATTCGCAGTTCAGGGCGCAGCGCGATCATGCGCCGACCTCAAGCGCCACACGGTTCAGGTAGGCGCGCAACAGCTGGTGATACTCCGGCAAGGGCATCAGGAAGTCGTCGTGCCCCAGTTGCGATTCGATCAGGGCATAGCTGACGTTCTTGCCGGCCGCGACCAGGGCCTGCACGATTTCGCGCGAGCGCTCCGGCGAGAAGCGCCAGTCCGCCTCGAAGGCCAGGACGAAGAAGCGGGCGCTGGCATGCGACAGCGCGGCCACCAGATCATCACTGTAGTCGCGGGCTGGGTCGAAATAGTCCAGAGCCTTGGTCATCAGCAGGTAGGTGTTCGCATCGAAGCGATCCACGAACTGCTGGCCCTGATAACGAAGATAGCTTTCAACCTCGAACTCGACTTCGTAGTTGAACTGCATGTGGCCACCGCGCAGCACCCGTCCGAATTTGGCGCGCATCGCCTCGTCGGAGAGGTAGGTGATGTGCCCGAGCATGCGCGCAAGCTTGAGCCCGCGCGAAGGCACCGTGCCGTGCTCGTAGAAATGGCCGTCGTGAAACTCCGGGTCTGACAGGATGGCCTGACGCGCGATTTCATTGAAGGCGATGTTCTGCGCCGAAAGCTTGGGCGCCGCAGCGATGACGATGGCGTGCCGGATGCGCTCCGGCAGATCGATCGCCCACTGCATGATCTGCATGCCGCCCAGGCTGCCGCCAATGCCCGCCGCCCATTGCCGGATGCCCAGATGATCGGCCAGCAAGGCCTGGGAGCGCACCCAGTCGCGAACGGTGACGATGGGGAAGTCCGGACCCCAGTGCTTGCCGGAGTCCGGATTGATGGTTCCCGGCCCGGTGGAGCCGCGACAGCCGCCAAGGTTGTTGAGGCACACCACGAAGAAGCGATCGGTATCGATCGGCCGCCCCGGCCCGATGCAGTTGTCCCACCAGCCCGGCTTGCGGTCGCCGGCAGCATGGAAGCCGGCAGCATGATGGTCACCGGACAGTGCGTGGCAGATCAGAATGGCGTTGCTACGGTCGGCATTGAGCCGGCCATAGGTTTCCACCATCAGCTCGTGCTGCGCCAGGGTGCGGCCACAGTCCAGCAACAGTGGCGCATCCAGCGTGATGCGCTGCGGTACGACGATGCCGAGGCCGCCGAATTCCTCCGGAGCGGGGGACGAATCGTTCACTTCAGCGCAGAATCCCCGGAACGCCGATCAGGCGGGCGAGCACTTGGAGCAGCAGGATGACCACCAGCGGAGACAGGTCGAGCCCGGAGATTGGTGGAATCACGCGGCGCACGGGGCGCAACAATGGCTCGTTGAGGCTCCACAGGATGCTGCCAGCAGGATTGTTGTAGCCCGGGCCGACCCAGGACAGCACGGCCTGGATCAGCAGCGAAAAGGTATAGATCTGCAAAGTCAGCCAGGCCATTTTCAGCACGGCGAACCACAGTGCCTGGATCAGCGGCACGCCCAGGCCGAGGATCGCGAAGATCACGTAGATGTAGATCACCGTACAGACGTAGGTGACGAGAATTCCCGCTATGTCGATATTGCGGTAGCGCGGCAGTACGCGCCCCGGCAGATCGACCAGTGGCTGCGTGACCTTCCAGATCACCTGGCATACCGGGTTGTAGAAGTCCGCACGCACCAGCTGCAGCAGAATCCTCAGGATCATCACCATCAGGTACAGCTGCAGCAGCGTGTTGACCAAAAAATAAAACGCGTTGTTCACATTCGCGGACATGACATTCCTTTCAGCTGCGGTCCAGTTCGTCACCCAGTTCCGCGGCGCGGCGGGCTGCGCATTCGAGCGCGGCATTGTAGAGCTTGCGGACGCCGCCGTTCTCCAGCGATTCGATGGCCGCCGCCGTGGTGCCACCCTTGGAGGTGACCTGGAGGCGCAGCGCTGCGGCATCCTCGTCGCTGTCGCTGAGCATGCGCGCGGCACCGGCGACGGTGTGCGTGGCCAGTTGGCGCGCCGTGTCCGCCGGCAGGCCCAGCGCGATGCCGGCATTGCACATCATTTCGCACAACTGGAAAACATAGGCTGGGCCGGAGCCGGACACGGCGGTGAGCGCGTCGAGCATCGGTTCGGTCTCCACCCAGCAGGTCTCGCCGACGGCGCCGAGCACGTATTGGGCGGCTTCGCGGGCCCCGGCTTGCGTCTCTGGCGGCGCATACAGGCCGCTCATGCCGGCGCGGTAGAGCGCCGGCGTGTTCGGCATGCTGCGTACGATTTGGACTTGCGGGCCGAGCCAACGGCGCAGACTGTCGATGCGGATACCTGCTGCGATCGAGATCACGGCGCTGCCGCTGGGCAAGCTGAGCCCGTGCACGGCGGCCTGGAGCACCTGCGGCTTGACGGCGAGTACCACGACCTGCGCGTCACGCACGGCCTCGGTCGCGCTGTTCGCATTGCTGATGCCGTACTGTCGCCTCAGCGCTTCCGCCTTGGCCCGATCGGTATCAACGACCGCAATCGCTCCAGGCTTGTGGCCGGAAGCGACCAGTCCGCCGATCAGGCTCGCAGCCATGTTGCCGCCGCCGATGAAGGCAATCGTCTCTGTCATGTTCCCGGAAAGCTCGTTCGAGCCGGTTGCTGAGTTCAGCCGCCTATAATACTGGGCTGCCTGCAAAGCCGCTGCCACTCCGATGGCGACGCGGCGGCGCGGGCGGCGCCATTTTCAACCGGATAGCCAGGTGAACGAAATTGCAGGACGCACCGCACGCGAACGCGCGCGGCTGCTGCACGACTATCGCGTGCGCATCGACAACGCACGGGTCTATGACGTGGCGATCCGCAGTCCGCTGGATGAGGCGCCGCGGCTGTCCGCGCGGATGGGCAACCGTGTCCTGCTCAAGCGCGAGGACGCGCAAGCGGTCTATTCGTTCAAGCTACGCGGTGCGTACAACCGCATCGTCCGGCTATCGGATGCTGAGCGCCGCCGTGGCGTGATCTGCGCTTCGGCCGGCAACCACGCGCAAGGCGTGGCGCTGGCCGCCCAACGTCTGGGAATACCCGCATGGATCGTGATGCCCCGGACCACGCCGCAGATCAAGGTGGATTCGGTACGTTCCCTGGGGGCCCGCGCGGTGCTGCACGGTGATGCCTATGACGATGCCGCCGAGCATGCCGCGGAACTCTGTGCCGCCAAGGGACTCAGCTACATCCCTCCGTATGACGATCCGGAGATCATTGCCGGACAGGGCACGGTGGCGCGCGAAATCATCGCCCAGCATCCGGACCCGATCGATGCCGTGTTCGTGCCGGTGGGCGGCGGCGGGCTGATTGCCGGCGTGGCCGCGTATCTCAAGGCGGTACGGCCCGAAGTGAGGATTATCGGCGTCGAGCCGAGCGATTCGAACTGTCTGGCTGCGGCGATGAAGGCCGGTCGTCGCGTGAGCTTGCCCCAGGTGGGCCTGTTCGCCGACGGTGTGGCGGTGCGTCAGATCGGCAAGGAGAATTTTCGCCTGGCGCGTCATTTTGTCGATGAAGTGATCACGGTCGAGACCGACGAGATCTGCGCGGCGATCCGCGACATGTTCAATGAAAAGCGCGCGGTTCCCGAGCCCGCAGGTGCACTGGGCATTGCCGGCATCAAGCGCTGGGTGGTACAGCACGGCGTGCGCGACCAGACCCTGTGCGCGATCGTCAGCGGTGCCAACGTCAATTTCGATCGGCTCCGGCATATCGCGGAGCGTGCGGAGCTGGGTGATGCCAATGAGGCGCTGTTGGCCGTTACGATTCCCGAGCGTCCCGGCAGTTTTCGGCGCTTCTGCCGGGACCTGGGCCGCCACAACATCAGCGAATTCAACTATCGCTATGCGGATGCCCAGGGCGCGCATGTGTTCGTCGGGGTGAAACTGGCCGGAGGGCGCGACGAAGCGGCCCAAGTGCTTGAAGGCTTGCGTGCCTCGGGTTACGCGGTCGTCGATCTGTCCGGTGACGAGATCGCGAAGGTCCACATCCGCTACATGGTCGGCGGGCGCGCTCCGGGTCTGAGTGACGAGCGCCTGTTTCGTATCGAATTCCCGGAGCGGCCAGGCGCCCTGCTCAACTTCCTGAGCCGGCTTGGTGACCAGTGGAACATTTCACTGTTTCACTACCGCAACCACGGCGCCGCGCATGGGCGGGTTCTCGTCGGTCTGCAGGTGCCGCGACGTGAACGTGCCGAAAACCGCCGTGTGCTCGACGAAATCGGCTACCCCTGGTGGGAGGAATCGGAGAATCCGGGTTACGAGCTGTTTCTGGGCACCGCTTGACGGCATCAGGTGCGCGACAACAGCCTTTACGCCTTACGCCTTACGCCTTACGCCTTACGCCTCACGCCTTCTCAAGCGCCATGATCCGCCGCCAATGCTGTGGTGTGACCGGCAGGATCGAGAGCCGGTTGCCTTTCGCGATCAACTTGAAGCCAACCAGTTCGTCGGCGTGCTCGCGGAGCTCGGACAGCAGTATCGGGCGCTTGAGATGGCGCTCGTAGCGGACATCCACCAGCAGCCAGCGCGGTTCCTCCGGCTTTGAGCCGGCGTCGTAATGATGGTGCTCAGGATCGAACTGTGTCGGATCGGGATAGGCGTTGCTGGCGATTTCGGCCAGTCCGTAGATACCGGGTGCGGCGCAGTTGGAATGGTAGAAAAGGACGCCGTCCCCAGGCTTCATCCGGTCACGCATGAAGTTGCGTGCCTGATAGTTGCGCACCCCGTCCCAGGGCTCGGTTTGCCTTGGGCGTTTCTTCAGATCGTCGATACCGAAGCTGTCAGGCTCCGATTTCATCAACCAGTAGGCCATCAGAGCTTCTTGTCGCTGTCCGGCACGAACATGATCGGCACGTCGATATTGTCGACTGCCTGCAGGTCGTAGAGGAACTTGAGCATCACATCCTGCACCACGGCATAGAAGGCGCTTCCCGGCTCGACCAGGGCGGCGCGTTCGGGCGGTGTGACCTTGCCGATCGCGGTGTGGAATTCGTGATCGTAGTGGCCGAGACGATCTTCGCCGGATTCATCGCGATAGACCACGGTGAACTTGTAGCGGTCGATGACCTGCTGGCCGTTGTAGCCCAAGCTTATGCCGGCCTTGATTCCGGCTGCTCGGGCCTGTGTGGGGTCGTAGGAATTCTCGGCGGTGACCGTGATGCTCGCCTTCACGGCGGGGTCAGTCGTCGGCAGCATCACCTTGCTGTGACGTAACACGTTTTCGACGTCGGCCTTGAGCTGGCGGGAGCTGCCCTCGTCGGATTTGCCGTTGCTTTCGTAGTTCGCCTCGACTTTCACCGGGACCAAGCGTGCGGGGTGCTTGAGTTCTTCGTGGCGGACCGTCTCGAAATCCGGCAGCACGAAGGACTGCACCGTGGGACCACAGGCGCTCAGGCCGAGGCATACCGCGGTCGACATCACTGGCCAGGCCGACGAAAACAAACGCATGCGGTCAAATTCCTTGTAGGGGGGCGAAGGGAGTGTCGCATGTCGGACGATTGACGGGAAACTGGTGCAAAGCGCCTATAGTTCGCGTGAACTTGGCGTGATCCCATGGGGTGGCTGCCGCGCCGTACGGCTCAGCGGTTCCGGAATCGGCGGATGCCAGCGGGTGTGATCAGGCCGTGCAGCCGAATGTCCCAGGCCTGATGCGGCAATGGCTGGTCCGACAGCTGTTCGAGATGGGCGTACCCGACGCGCAGGGGGCGCCGCCCAGCCGCGTGGCTCGCGAACCATCGATCGTAGTAGCCGCCACCGGCACCGAGGCGGAGTCCATGCATGTCCACCGCCAGCAGCGGAACCAGGACCACATCAATCACGCGCGCCGAGATCCGCCGTTGCCGCTTCGGTTCGGCGATGCCGTAGCGATTCGCGGCATGTCGAACGGAGTGATGGGTTCTGCCGAGGTGCACGAAGTTCATGCGTCCCGCAACGGGCGTCAGCTTGGGCACCAGGACCGTGATGCCGCGGCCTTGCAGCTTGCCGATCAACGGCCAGGTATCGAGTTCGCTGCCGTGAGGGAGATAAACGGCAACGCAGCGTGCGCCGTGTCTGAGCAGAAACGCGTCGGCGCGGCAGGCGGCGCGGGCTGCGTCATAGAGGCGTTGGGCGCGTGGGATGGCCTTGCGCTGCGCACGGAAAAGCCGACGCAATGACTGCTTCGCGTCGGCTTGTGAAATCAAGGTGTCTCCCGCCTGTGCCGTCATCCGTTATCGACCTTGAGACAAAGTCTCAAGTGGGCACCTCACCACGCTATCGGGCTTCCCGTTGCAAGACGGGCCTGCACGCCAAACACGGATCTGGTTCCCGGGTCAGGTAAATAGGCTCAAGGGGTTCCAAACAGACATCGAACACCGCAGGAGACACCCTGCCATTATCCCCGTGTCGGCTCGGGGAATAAAGGTGCAGAGCCAATCAGTTGAACATCGGGTGCCGAAGGCCGGCGCCAGAATCGGACGCTAGGCCCTTCAATCCGTGGAAGCCAGGGTGCTGTCGATGTCCAGACACAGTTGGCTGAGTCGTTCGATCGTCTTCGCGTTGGCGCCGGGAGCGATGGGCTCGACGCCCTGGTGCTCAAGCAATTCGCGGGCGATATTCAGCGCCGCCATCACGGCAATCCTTTCCACGCCAAGTGCCTTGCCGCGTTTGCGGATCGCGTTCATGCGCTCGTTGAGGAACTCGGCGGAGGCGATGAGCGCCTCGTGCTCTTCCTGCGGGCAGGCCACGCTGTATTCGCGCCCCATGATTCTCACAGTGACTGTCAGGGAGGCGGGGCCACTCATCCGTCCTGCTCCAGTTCGAGCGATTTGATTCGTTCGACGATGCCTTCAACGCGTTTGCGCAACTCGGCATTCATCGCGAGCAGCCGGTCGCGCTCCTGCAGCGCACGGCGACGCTCGAGGCGGGCCTGGCGATAGGCGGCCAGGAGTCGCTGGAGGCGGTCCTCGAGTTGCGCGAGCTCGTGGTCGAGCATCGGTCTTGATCCGGGAAATGCGAATGGGCGGCGCCAGTATAACGCCGCCCATCGGGCTTCCGTGAAGACCTTTTCGGTCGCCGCCTGCAGTGCCCGTTGGAGAACCTGGACGGACGAGGGTCTGAAGCCTAGCGCAATACGATGTACATGGAGGCCGGTCCGCGCCGGACCAGCAACAGCAGCTCCTTCTGGTCCTTGACCGCCTTGCTGAAACTCGCCATGTCGGTAACGTTTCGACGATTGACGCTGTCGATCACGTCTCCAGGGCGCAAGCCGGCATAGGCAGCCGCCGAGCCGGTGTCGATGCTGTGAATCATCACGCCCTCGACCTGGCCCGCCAGCGGGTGGTCGTCGGGAATCGGGCCGAAGGTCGCGCCGTCCAGCAGGTCGCTGGGCGCTTCGCCCGGCGCGCCGCTCTCGGTGCTGTCGCCGATCTCGATGCGTTCCTTGCGCTCCTTGCCGTCGCGAATGAGCGTCACCGTCACCGTGTCTCCCACCCGTTTGAGGCCGATCGCATTCTTCAGCATCAACATGTTTCGGACTTCCTGCCCGTCAATCGCGACGATCACGTCCTCGGTCTTGAGCCCGGCCTTGTCGGCCGGGGAGCCGGGCAGCACCTGAGTCACCACGGCGCCGTGGCGACCATCCAGGCCGAAGGCTCGCGCCAGCTCCGGACTCAAGGGTTGGCCGGTGATGCCGATGAATCCGCGCTTGATGTCACCGAACTCGATCAGCTGGTCCATGATGCTCTTGGCCAGATTGGTCGGGATGGCAAAGCCGATGCCGATGTTGCCGCCGCCGCGCGACAGGATCTGACTGTTGATGCCGACCAGTTCACCGCGCAGGTTGACCAGTGCACCGCCCGAGTTGCCGGGGTTGATCGCAGCGTCCGTCTGAATGAAGTCCTGCAGGCCCTCGGTGCTGGTGGCGCGCCCCAGAGCACTGACGATGCCCGAGGTGACTGTTTGGCGCAGGCCGAAGGGGTTGCCGATGGCGACGACGAAGTCGCCGACTTCGAGTTTGTCCGAATCCGCGACCGGAAGCGCCGACAGTTTCTCCGGGTCCTCCAGCTGGAGCACGGCGATGTCGGTATCGGCGTCACTGCCGATGACCTTGGCCTTGAAGGTGCGTTCGTCCGCCAGGGTGACTTCCACCTTGTCGGCCTGCTCGATGACGTGGTGGTTGGTCAGCACATAGCCTTTGCGGGCATCGACGATCACGCCCGAACCCACGGGCTGCGGCCGCGTGCTGCGCGGCTGCTGTTGCTGCTCCGGCACACCGAAAAAGCGGCGGAAGAACGGATCCTGCAACAGCGGGTTCTGCATCTGCTCGTACTTGGGCACGATGGAGACGTTGACCACGGCCGGCAGCACCTGCTTGATCATCGGCGCCAGGGTCGGTACTTCGGTCTGCACCACCGGAGACGCGTCGGCGACGGCGACCGGACTGAAGTCCGGACCGGACCGCAGCAACACGGTGACCGCTGCGGCCAGCACCGCGACCAGGCTGTAACGCAATAAGTTCATCTCGATTCCTTGAATCCTGACGACATCGCAAGGGCACTCAGGCCCGTAGTCCACGAGTCCACGAAGACTCCCGCCGTATGACCTTTGTCGACGGTCGGAGGTTCCTGCCGCGCCGCCGATCAGCTTATGCGAACGGCGGGATTCAGCGTGTAGAGGCCAACGATCGTCGCCGAGCCCAGAACATGCCCGTCCGCAGCCGCGCGAACATCGGCGGCAGTGAATTCGCCTTCCAGCGGAAGGGTCGCCACGTCGAGTGCGAGCAGTTCGAAATGGTAGCGGTGAGGGCGTTCGTCGTTCCAGGGCGGGCAGGGACCGTCGTAACCCTTGTAGCGACCTGCCATATCGGCGTCGCCATCGAACCAGGACGTGTAGTCGTTCAGGCCCTGGCGGCTGCCGTCCGGTCCGACCGGTGTCTGCTTGCCCTTGGGCGTGACGCCCTCGCTGCAGGCGCCCTCGGCGATGCCACAGGTGTCGGCCGGGATGTCGATCATCGCCCAGTGGACAAACTCGACGCGCGGCAGGTCCGCCGGAACGGACCGACCCTCCTGGTTCACGTCGTCGGCCTGGCTTGGTGCGTCATGGTCGATACATAACAGCGCGAAACTGCGCGTGCCGTCAGGAAGCTGCGTCCAGCTCAATTCGGGATTGAGATTCTGTGACAGCTTTAGGTGCTCGACCGCGTCGATGACCGCGAACGCGCAACGGCCCGGAATGGCGCCGCCGTCGAAAAAGCTTTGACTGGTGAGTTTCATCGAATCCTCCTCATGATGGTCGAACTGCCGGGTCAGCGCAATGGATTCCAGCGGCCCAGCGCGCCACGTGCCAGCCGGCTCCATGCGCTCTGCAGCCGTTCCGGCAGACGTCTCGGCCGATGGTAGCGAATCGAGTACAGGTCGTGTTCGCTGAACCGGCCCAGCAGATAGTCGTCGCTGGTCTTGATCTCATCGACCAGCTTCAGCTCCAGCGCGCGCGTGCCGAACCAGTGTTCTCCGGTCGCGACCGCGTCGATCGCAAGTTGCGGCCGGTGTTCGGTGACGAACGACTTGAACAGCGCATGCGTTTCGTCCAGTTCCTCACGGAACTTGGCGCGCGCCTCGTCGGTATTTTCTCCGAACAAGGTTAACGTGCGCTTGTGCTGACCGGCCGTATGCAGTTCGAAGTCGACCTTGTGCTCGTCGAGCAGGCGATGGAAATTGGGCAATTGGGCGACCACGCCGATCGAGCCCAGAATCGCGAACGGCGCCGCGATGATCCGGTCGGCGACGCAGGCCATCAAATAGCCGCCGCTCGCCGCGACTTTGTCGACGGCGACCGTGAGGCGCAGGCCACGACCGCGAATTCGCGCCAGCTGGGACGCGGCGAGACCATAGCCATGCACCAGTCCGCCCTCGCTTTCGAGACGGACCAGTATCTCGTCCTCGGGTTCGGCGACCTGCAGTACCGCGCTGATCTCCTCGCGCAGATGCTCAACCGCGGAGGCCTCGAGGTCGCCCTCGAAATCGAGCACGAATATCCGGCTGCGAGCTTTGCTGCCGCCCAGCTTCAAGGCCTTTTGTTCGCGCTTCTCCTCGCGTCGACGATCGCGGCGGTGGCGTTTCAGCTGAGCCGGCGTCAGCATTGATTCATAGAGTACGTCCGCATGACCGCGAAAGCGTTCGTTCAGACTCTGCACGTACAATGTCGAGGCCGATGCCTTAGCCTGACGGACCGCGCCGACAATGCCGCTGACGATGAACACCACGGCAAGCACCAAAGTCGCAGCCTTGGCCAGAAACGTCAGATAATCGAAAAGATAAGCCACTATGGTGGAACTCTTTGATGGGGGGCGGAATTGCGGGGTCGCTAGTCTAGCGGCGATGTTGTAGATTTGTTCATGTTTGGCGGGACGCCCATTGATTTCTGAACAGGGAGCGGCCAAACTGTTGCACGGCAGCATTTTGCAGATGCTGGCGTGTCCGGCGCTGACTTCCATCCCTCGGTGGAAGCGGTGAAGAATAAGCAAGACAGGATTCAGTCTTTTGGGAGAGTCGTTATGCGGGCGTCCAGCGTTTTAGCGCTATTGGGAGCTGCATGTATTTTCAGCTCATCGGCATTCGCCGAAGAGTACAAGGAGATGCGCCCCTATTTCACGGAGAGTCTCACCTATACCTTCGGCGATTCCGAGCGCAATGCGGATGATGCTTGGGGTGGGTATATCGGCCTGGGGGCGGCGCTGACCGAGTACTGGGGTCTGGAAGCCGGCCTGTTCTATCAGGCATTTCCCATGGGCGGAAATTCCGATCCGAATCGCTGGGAAGAGTGGGGCGTTGAAGCCAATGCTCTTTACTTCTATTCGCGCAAGCCGAGTTTCTCCCCGTACTTCAAGTTCGGTCTGGGTACGGCATGGACCGACCTGGAAACGCCGGCCGGCGACGCCGACACTCGCCAGCCGTTCTATCAGGCCGGCCTCGGCTTCATGAGCGCCTTCAAGTACTTCACCCTGCGCGGCGATGTCGCCTACCGCTATACCGACGCCAAGTTCTCGGGCCTTGACGACTTCCAGGAGCCGCAACTGCGCCTGGGTATCGCGATCCCGATCGGCAAGGCCGAAGTCGCGGAAGCCGACGACAAGATGACCGCCCCGGTCACCGACTCGGATGGTGATGGCGTGCTCGACGATCGTGACCAGTGCCCCGGCACTCCTCGCGGCGTTCGCGTCGATGCCAAGGGTTGCCCGATCGATACAGACGGCGACGGTGTGCCCGATTACCTCGACAAGTGCCCGGCCTCTCCGGCAGGTACGCCAGTGGATTCCAGTGGTTGCCCGCTGGCGACCAAGGTCGACCGCAAGTTCGAGGATGTGAACTTCGGGTTCGATCGCTTCGACCTGACCGACTACGCTCGCGTGACCCTCGACAAGACGGCGGGCGAGATCAACGCCATGGTCCAGAAGAACCCGGGTGTCCGTATCGAGGTTGAAGGTCACACCGACTCGATTGGCACCAACGAGTACAACCAGGCACTGGGCGTGCGTCGTGCCACTGCGGTCAAGGATTACCTGATCCGTAAGGGTGTGAGCGGCGATGTGATCACCACTCGCAGCTACGGTGAGACCAAGCCGATCGCCACCAACGATACGGCCAAGGGACGCCTGCTCAACCGTCGCACCGAGATTCGCGCGACGTCCGAGTAAAAGGTCGCCGACCGTAGTAGCGTCATCAAGCCCTCGCCGGTTTATCCGGCGGGGGTTTTTTCTTTGTCGGCTTTCGTCGACGTTTGATCGCCCGCGACTTGCTTCAATGTCGTGACGCTGGGTAGTCTCGACAAGCAGTCCGCTCTCAAGGCTCGGGCTTGGCGAATTGGGGGAACACAATTGATGAGACTTTGCGGCCCGGTGCTGTTGCTCGGCTTGTTGTTCAACGGCACGGTTCACGCCGAAGTCTGCGTGGACGGCGATGTTGACGGCGTCTGCGATGATCTCGATGACTGCCCGTATACCGAGCTGTCCGCATTCGTGGGTGCGAACGGTTGTGCCCTGGACGGTGATGCGGATGGGGATGGAATCGCCGATCAATCCGATCGCTGTCCGTACTCTCCGCAAGCTGCGATTGTGAATGCCCAGGGCTGCGCGGCGGATTCCGACAGAGACGGTGTCCCGGACGGCCCGGACCGGTGCCCGGCCACGCCATCCGGCATGAGCGTGGATGAGCATGGCTGTCAGGCCGACCGGGCGAGCTCTTCGAGTTCCGCCCGCGCGGCGGCGGCCAGTTCGCCCGACAACCAGGCGGGCGAGGGGCCTGGTGGTTCTGTGACCGATTTTGATCCGACTTCAGACAGTCCGCCGCCGACGGTACTGCCAATGAAGATCGACGGCTACCTGCGCAACTCAAGCAACATCCCGAGCGAAGCGATGCACAGGCTCGCCGATACGGCGGATGTTGTGACGCGGCGTCTTGAACGTGAGCCCGAGCTCAGCATCACCGTGACTGGATACGCGGATGCTCGTGATGAAGCGTCACTGGTGCACGCCCTGTCCGAAAATCGGGCAGCCCTGCTGCGCGCCGCACTCGGTGCCAAAGGTGTTCCGATGTCCCGCATCTATGCGGTCAGCGGAGGCGCATCGACCCAGGGCGCAAGTGCGCTGATCGAGTGGACGCAGCGCTAGAACGTCCGCTTCAGTTCCGCGATCCGTTCATGCTGGGGGGCGATCGGCGGCGGTTCTGAGCTGGGCAACCATCCAACGAGGTTTGAGCGGACCAGTGCCTGGAGAGCGTCGGCATGCCCGGGTGCATCGTTCAGCGCGGGGATGTAGCGTAGTTCGCGTCCGCCGGCGGCCAGGAAATCGTCCCGATTTCGAATGGCGATCTCTTCCAGCGTTTCCAGGCAATCCACCGCGAATCCGGGGCACAGCACATCAACCGAGGAGACGCCTTGAGCACCAAGGGCCTTCAGCGTCACATCGGTATAGGGCTCCAGCCAGGGGGTGCGACCGAAACGGCTCTGGAATGTGATCACGACGCGATCCCGCGTGCAGCCGAGGTCGGCGATCAGCAAACGCGCGGTTTTCTGGCATTGGCAGTAATACGGGTCGCCGTTGGTGACGTAGTGCTTGGGGATGCCATGAAACGACAGCATCAGGCGCTCGGACTGACCTTTGGTCTCCCAGTGTTCGCGCACGCTGTTCGCAAGCGCAGCGATGTAGCCCGGATCGTCATGGTATTGATGGATCGAACGCAGTTCCGGCATCCAGCGTCGCTGCATCAATGACGCGAATACGGCATCCATGACCGCTGCGGTCGTGGACCCTGAATATTGCGGATATAGCGGCAATACGAGGATGCGCCGTACGTTTTCGCGCTCGAATCGATCCATTGCCGCCGCGATGGACGGCTGGCCGTAACGCATCGCCAGAACGGTTACCACCGATGTTCCGAGTTCGGTGCTAAGGCGATCCGCGAGTGCACCAGTGAGTTGTTGCGAGCCGACGAGCAGGGGAGATCCGCCGTCCTGCCAGACAGCGGCGTAAGCGTGAGCGACCCGCTTGGGCCGAAACGGCAGCACGAAGCCGTACAGGATCGGCAGCCAGATCGCACGGGGTATTTCGACTACGCGCGGGTCGCTCAGAAATTCGGCAAGGTAGCGCCGAACGGCTTGCGGCGTCGGGCTGTCCGGCGTGCCGAGGTTGACCAGCAAAACCCCCAGCTTGGGCGTTGTCGTGTGCGCGAGCGTTTCTTTGGGGTTCATCCCGAGTGCATCATTTGTCTTGGCCTAGGGTGCCGAGTTTGAGGCGCCGGAAATAGTCCTTGTAGGCGCCCATCGCCTTGCCGCCGAGCAGCACCATGGTCGGCAGGTTGACGGCGAGCATGAAGCCCAGCGCGATGGTACTGAGCGTATCGATTTGCGTATCGGTTTTGATGAAACCCAGGCAGGTCACGAATACCAGCACGCACCACAGCAGTCGGTAGGGCGTGACCGCGCGTTCGCCGAGCAGGTAGACCACGCCCTGTTCGGCGTAGTAGCTCCAGGTGATGATCGTGGAGAGTGCGAAGAACCACACGGTCAAGGTTACCATCCAGCGCCCCAGCCCGGGAAAGGCGCTGTCGAATGCCTTGGCGGTCAAGGTGGCGCCGGGGTAGTACGAAAACAATCCACGTTCGGCAAAGACCGGCGCGCTTTCTGATTCCAGCGCCCGCCACCGAACCTCTGGCCCGTCGTTCCCGGACACGACATCGCCGAACAGCGATGCGCGCTTCTGTTCCACCTCGACCACAACGAACACCTGATCGCCCGCCGTCCACTCACCGTTCTGCGGCGGCGTGGTGATGCTGGGCACCCATGTACCAGGCGAGGATTCGACGATAGTGGGCTGTGCCATCCATTCGGCCGTGGCGGCTCGGGACCAAACGCCGCTGGACAGAATCACCAGCGCGGTGATGGTGCAAACCACGATCGTATCGATGAAGGGTTCCAGACCGGCGACCACGCCTTCGGTGACCGGCTCGGAGGTCTTGACTGCCGAATGCGCGATCGGCGCCGAGCCCAGCCCGGCTTCCGAGGAAAACAGCGCACGCTTCATGCCGAAGATGAAGCTGGTGCCGAAGGCGGCGCCGGTAAACGCCCCGACACCTTCCGCCGGTGAGAAAGCCGAAACGAAAATCAGGTGGAACATCGCCGGCAGTTGCTCGGCGTTGGCCAGCAGAACCGCAAGCCCGCTGATTACATAAAGCGCGCACATGATCGGCACCACGGTACCGGCAATTGCGCCGATGCGGCGAATGCCGCCGAGAATGACCGCGCCCACCAATATCGCCAGCACCAGTCCGGTGATCCAGGTCGGAACACCGAAGTAGAGCCGGCTCAGTTCAGCCACGTTCCAAGCCTGGAACATATTGCCACCGGTTATCCCGAACACGATCAGCGGAATCGTGAACAGCAGCCCCATGATGACGCCGAACCCTGCCAGTTTCGGGGACAGTGCGGCGAACCCCTTTTTGCACACCCACATGGTTCCGCCGTGGGGCTCGTCGGGATTGCTCATGTCGCGGTACAACAAGGCCAGCGTGACCTCGGTGCTCTTGATCGCCATGCCGACCAGACCCACCACCCACATCCAGAATACCGCGCCCGGCCCCCCCAGGCTGACCGCGATGGCCACGCCTCCGATATTGCCGAGACCGACCGTGGCCGACAGCGCGGCCGACAAGGCCTGGAAATGCGTAAGGACGCCGTTACCCTCACCGGTGATTCCGGGCACCTTGCCGCGAATCAAGGCGACTCCGTGCGTCAGCGAACGATACTGGCTGAAGCCGCTCCAGATCGTGAACAACACGCCCACGCCGAGCAGGCTGAGCAGCACCGGCACGGAGAGCATGACGCCATTGATTGCGCCCAGTACCTCGAAAAACCCTTGCATCGTTTATCCCTTGAGGGCGGAAATCAGAATCCATGCGATCGCGATCGGAGCCACGAATCGCAATATGAATAACCAAGCGCCGGCCCAAGCTTGCGATAGTTCGCCCCCGTTGGACAGAGCGCGCAAGGCCGGTTTCGCCCAGAACCAGCCGACGAACAGGGCCGTGAACAGCCCGCCTGTCGGTAGCAACACGCTGTTCGACAGGAAATCCACCAGATCGAACCAGTTCTTACCGAATACGGTGACATCCGACATTACGCCGAATGACAGCGAGGCCGGAATCCCGAGCAGAAAGCAGACCGCCGAGGCGGCGACGACGACCACCCGGCGACTCAAGCCATGCTCATCCACGAAGTAGGCCACCAATGGTTCCAGGATCGATACGGCTGAGGTCAGCGCAGCGATGGCTAGCAGTGAAAAGAACAGCACGCCAAAGAAGTTGCCGAACGGCATCGCGGCAAATACGGCGGGTAGCGTGATGAACGTCAGGCCGGGGCCGGCCGAGGGGGAAAGCCCTGCCGCGAAGACGGCGGGGATCACCATCAGACCCGAGAGAATGGCCACGGCCGAATCGATCAGCCCGATCGTCAATGCGGCCGACGGCAGATTTTCCCTGGCGGACAGGTAGGAACCGTACGTCAGCATCGTGCCCATTCCGATCGACAGCGAGAAAAAGGCCTGGGAGATCGCCGCGAAGAAGGTATCGGCGGTGACCGCGCTCCAGTTCGGCTTGAGATAGAAGATAAGGCCATCGGTGGCGCCGGGCAGCGTGACCGAGCGGACCACCAGTATTAGCAGCAAGGCAAACAAGGCCGGCATCAAGACCTTGTTGGCTCGCTCGATGCCGGCATTGATGCCACCGACGACCACGATGCCGGTGATCAGCATGAAGCCACCGGCATACACGATTGGTTGCACCGGGTCGGCAACGAAATCGCCGAACAGGTCGGTCAGCGCCGCCGAGTCGGTCGTATCCAGAGCACCCTGCGCCATGTGCACGATATAGGCGAGCGTCCAGCCCGCAACCACAATGTAGAACGAGAGGATCACGAAGCCGGTCAGGACACCGAGGTAGCCCACCAGCGGCCAGGCGCGCCCGCCGAGGAGCTTGAATGCACCGACGGGATTGCGTTGTGCGGAGCGCCCGACCAACATTTCCGCCACGACCAGCGAGATGCCGAAGGCTAGAATGATTCCGAGATAGATCAGCAAAAAGGCGCCACCGCCATTTTGGCCGGTGGTGTACGGAAAGCGCCAGATGTTGCCAAGTCCGACGGCCGAACCGGCCGCCGCCATGATGAACCCGAAACGACTTCCCCAGTGTTCGCGACTGTTCATTGCAATTGTGATCCCCGTAAATGGATCAGCCGCCGGTAGTTCTCACTCCGACGGCTGTACGGACTACTTCCAATGGTCCGTCTTCAATAGACTGTTTGTAGCAGATTTGATGCCTGACCGACGAACGACCGCGTACCGTTCACCGCTTTCACCGTTCCACGATCGCGACGACTCCTACGCCGCCGGCCGCGCAGATTGAAATCAGCCCGCGTCCCTTGCCGTCCTGCGACAGGATCTTTGCCAGATTGGCCACGATCCGTCCTCCGGTCGCTGCGAATGGGTGGCCGGTCGCAAGCGAACCGCCCCTCACATTGAGCTTGCTGCGATCGATCGCTCCAAGCGGCTTGTCGAGGCCGAGCTTTTCCTTGCAGTAAACCGGATCCTGCCAGGCCTTGAGCGTGCACAGCACCTGCGCCGCAAAGGCTTCGTGGATTTCGTAGTAGTCGAAGTCCTGCAGGCTCAGGCCGGCGCGTTCCAGCATGCGCGGAACCGCGTAGGCCGGCGCCATCAGCAGGCCTTCCTTCTTTTGAACGTAGTCCACGGCCGCGGTTTCACAGTACGTCAGATAGGCTAGCGGCTCGATCCCGCGCGATTTCGCCCATTCCTCGCTCGAAAGCAGCACGGTGGACGCACCGTCGGTGAGCGGCGTGGAGTTGCCCGCCGTCAACGTCCCGTTCTGCCGGTCGAAGGCCGGCTTGAGCGAAGCGAGTTTCTCCAGCGAGATGTCCGCGCGCAGATTGTTGTCGCGCTTGACGCCGGCGAACTCCACCAACAGGTCATCGTAGAAGCCCTCGACATAGGCCTGGGCGGCCTTGTGATGGGACTCGTAGGCCAGCTGATCCTGCTCGTCGCGCGGAATGTTCCATTCCTTCGCCATCACTTCACAGTGCTCGCCCATGCTCATCCGGGTGCGGGGCTCCAGCACGGACGGAACCGCAGGCGCCAGCATCGATGGCCGGATACGCGCCAGAACCTTGAGCCTTTGGCCGGTGGACTTGGCGCGATTGGCGTCCAGCAGGATCTTGCGCAGTTTGTCGTTGACGGCGATCGGCGCATCGGAAGTCGTATCCACGCCGCCGGCGATGCCGACCTCGATCTGGCCCAGAGCGATCTTGTTGCCCACCAGAATCGCGGCTTCCAGGCCGGTGCCACAGGCCTGCTGCACGTCATATGCCGGGGTTTCGGGAGCCAGGCCGGAGGACATCACGCACTCCCGGGTAAGGTTGAAATCGCGTGAGTGCTTGAGCACCGCACCGGCGGCGACTTCGCCCAGGCGATCTCCATGCAGTTGGAACTTGTCGACCAGGCCCCGCATCGATGCCGTCAGCATGTCCTGATTCGACTTGTGGGAGTACGCCGTGTTCGATCGGCAGAACGGAATGCGCGTGCCGCCCAGAATCGCAATCTTGCGGATTTCAGTCATTTATCAGAGTCCTTGAAAGGCGTTAAAGCCCCGCCCGCGCGGGGCTTTCTTGATACGCCGAAAAAAGAATTCAGGGAAGCCCTTGAAAAGGGCCGGGCGACCCATATCATTAGCAGCCCTCGTGGGAGACTGCTAACAGCGAGGCTGATTGCCGCCTAAGGGCCCATCTTTGATGGACTACTTAGGCTGCACGTCCGCCCGCTGTTGGGCGAGCAATCCGCGGGCCAACCCAGTCATCAATTTTTTTGCTGGAGACATTTAGATGGAATTGAACCTGCGTCCTCTGCACGATCGTGTGATCGTCAAGCGCCTGGAAGAAGAGCGCACATCGCCCGGCGGCATCGTGATTCCGGATTCGGCTGCTGAAAAGCCGATCAAGGGCGAAGTCCTGGCCGTTGGCCCGGGCAAGCTGCTCGACGACGGCAGCGTCCGTCCGAGCGATCTCAAGGCCGGTGACACCGTGCTGTTCGGCAAGTATTCCGGTACCGAGGTCAAGCTCAACGGCGCCGACTACGTAGTGATGCGTGAAGACGACATCATGGCCGTGTTCAGCTAAACACGCGCGTACACCTTTAATACGAACATCTGGAGAAACGAACAATGGCAGCTAAAGAAGTCAAGTTCGCCGACGACGCGCGCAGCCGTATGGCCAATGGCGTCAATATCCTCGCGAATGCAGTCAAGGTCACCCTCGGTCCCAAGGGCCGCAACGTCGTTCTGGACAAGTCCTTCGGTGCCCCCACGGTCACCAAGGACGGCGTCTCCGTCGCCAAGGAAATCGAGCTGAAGGACAAGTTCGAGAACATGGGCGCGCAGCTGGTCAAGGAAGTCGCTTCCAAGACCTCCGACGCCGCTGGTGACGGCACCACCACCGCCACCGTGCTGGCCCAGGCGATTCTGACCGAAGGCCTGAAGTCGGTTGCCGCCGGCATCGACCCGATGGACATCAAGCGCGGTATCGACAAGGGTGTCGAGGCCGTCACCGCCGAAGTCAAGAAACTCTCGACTCCGTGCAAGGACCGCAAGGCCATTGCCCAGGTCGGCACCGTGTCCGCCAACAGCGATGAAGCCATCGGCGAAATCATCGCCCAGGCGATGGACAAGGTCGGCAAGGAAGGCGTGATCACCGTCGAAGATGGCTCCGGTCTCGAAAACGAGCTGGACGTCGTCGAAGGCATGCAGTTCGATCGCGGCTACCTGTCCCCGTACTTCATCAACAACTCGCAGAGCCAGCAGGTCGAGCTTGAAAACCCGGTGGTGCTGATCACCGAGAAGAAGATCAGCAACATCCGTGATCTGCTGCCGGTGCTCGAAGGCGTGGCCAAGTCCAGCCGTCCGCTGATGATCATCGCCGAAGACGTTGAAGGCGAAGCGCTGGCGACCCTGGTCGTCAACAACCTGCGTGGCATCCTCAAGGTCGCGGCCGTCAAGGCCCCGGGTTTTGGCGATCGCCGCAAGGAAATGCTCAAGGACATCGCCATCCTTACCGGCGGCACCGTGATTTCCGAGGAAGTGGGCCTGTCGCTCGAGAAGGTCAGCCTGGAAGACCTGGGCAACGCCAAGAAGATCCAGATCACCAAGGAAAACACCACCGTCATCGACGGCGCCGGATCCAACGACAAGATCAAAGCGCGTGTCGACGAACTGCGTGCGCAGCGTGACGACGCGTCCAGCGACTACGACCGTGAGAAGCTCGACGAACGTATCGCCAAGCTCGCCGGCGGCGTTGCCGTGATCAAGGTTGGTGCGGCCACCGAAGTCGAGATGAAGGAAAAGAAGGCGCGCGTCGAAGACGCCCTGCACGCAACCCGTGCGGCCGTCGAAGAAGGCATCGTCCCGGGCGGTGGTGTTGCCCTGGTCCGTGCCTCCACCGCGCTGGAAGGCCTCAAGGGCGCCAATGACGACCAGACCGTCGGCATCAGCATCCTGCGTCGTGCGATTCAGGAGCCGCTGCGTCAGATCGTCAAGAACACCGGTGAAGAACCCTCCGTGGTTCTGAACAAGGTGCTCGAAGCCAAGGGCAGCAACGGCTACAACGCCGCCAATGGCACCTACGGCGACATGCTCGAAATGGGCATCATCGATCCGGCCAAGGTGACGCGTCTTGCGTTGCAGAACGCGGCCTCCGTCGCCGGTCTGCTGCTCACGACCGAAGCCATGGTCGCCGAGCTGCCGAAGAAAGAAGCCCCGATGCCGGCCGCGCCGGACATGGGCGGCATGGGCGACTTCTAAGAAGCTCGCTTCCTGGCAACAAGCTGTCAATGATCGGGGCGCCTCTGGCGCCCCGATTTTTGTTTGTGGTCTACATTGTGGTCTGCTTCATGCCGATGATGTCGGGTGTTGTCGTGCTGGCATGGTATGAATTATCTACGTCAAGTCACTTATATTGATGTGGACTCGGGATACTCTGTCGAGGTAGTCGGTTATCCGAGTACTTGGATTCGGGCAACTCGTAGCGGTCATCAAATGAATGACCCAGAACCATAAGAGATATGTCCTGCCGGACTGAAGGCTCGGTTTGTGGGCCAGTCGCTCCCATGAAACGGGGCGAGCTTCATGTGCGAGGAGGACCAATGCGACACATTCAGCAAAGAATTATTGACTCGTTTGCCGCTGTGGATGGCGCGGCAGCCTTGTTGCCACTGTCAACCAATTCGAAAGCGCGCTGACCGTGGACGAACTTCATTCCTCGGAATTGAAGAGCATTCTCCATTCCAAACGCGCCCACATCTACTATCTGGAGCATTGCCGAGTTCTGGTGAATGGTGGCCGGGTCGAGTACGTCACCGACGCCGGCAAGGAATCGTTGTACTGGAACATTCCAATAGCCAACACCACCACCATCCTGCTCGGCACCGGAACGTCGATTACCCAGGCGGCAATGCGGGAACTGGCCAAGGCCGGAGTGCTGGTCGGCTTTTGCGGCGGTGGGGGGACGCCGCTGTTCAGCGCCAATGAAGTCGATGTCGAAGTCGCCTGGCTGACGCCGCAAAGCGAGTACCGGCCCACCGAGTATCTTCAAGCCTGGGTCCGATTCTGGTTTGACGACGGCCTCAGGCTCCAGGCCGCGAAATTCTTCCAGCGCGCCCGTTTGAAGCGTATCGCTGCACACTGGCTGCGCAGCCGGGAACTGAAAGAGGCGCGTTTCGAACCCGAAGCCGATGAACTGTCGGCGCTGCTTGAACGCGCCGAACAATCCATCGACGCGGCCCTTGATACGGAATCGCTGCTGACCGGCGAAGCACGCCTCACCAAGGCATTGTTTCGAACCGCCGCCCGTGCCAGCAGTTATGGCGACTTCACCCGAGCCAAGCGGGGCGGGGGAGCGGACCCGGCCAATCGTTTTCTCGACCACGGCAATTATCTTGCCTACGGGCTCGCCGCCACGGCCACCTGGGTGCTTGGCTTGCCGCACGGGCTCGCCGTCCTGCACGGCAAGACCCGTCGTGGTGGTCTGGTGTTCGACGTAGCCGACCTGGTCAAGGACGCTGTGATTTTGCCGCAGGCCTTCATTTCCGCCGTCCGCGGAGACGAAGAGCAGGAATTCCGCAGGGCCTGCATCGAGAGCCTTACACGCAGCGAATCACTGGACTTCATGATCGACTCGATCAAGCAGATCGCGGTCGAGACCGGGAGCGAGGGTTGATGCGCGCCAGCCGTCCAATCGTCGAGCGGTCATGCAGCGCTTCCTTAACGCGTCCAGTCTTCCATGCGCAGCCCAGGTACCTGGGAAAAGGCCCGGTCGTTGCTCACCAATACCGCATACTCAGCGCTTGCATGCGCTGCGATCATCAGGTCCAGCGGACTCAGGGTGCGCCCGATTCGTTCAAGTTCCGCACGCAGGTTTCCGTAGCGGGTTGCCACCGGTCCATCCCAAGGAAGCACTTCGAGCCGAAGCAGCAGCTCATGAACGGCTGCATGCAGTCGAGTGGCTTCGGGTCTGCGTGCCAGCCCATAGCGCAGTTCCCCTTCGGTCACCGCCGAGATGCAGATCGTCTCCATGGGCACCGAGATCAACCGTTTTCTGATTTCAGTGTTCCCACGAAGCAGGTGGCTGACGGCATTGGTATCCAGCAGATAGCGTGTCACCCGTCGATGTCCGCCAGGGGATCACGGTCTTGCGCGGCTTGTGTCCGTTCGGCGGGGCTGAGGAAATCTTCCGGAACGTCGACGCCGCCCAGCGCCGCGAAAAAGCCGTCCCAATCGGTGGGGCGCCGCGACAGAATCACATCGCCTGTCGCTTCGTCACGGCGGATGAAAACCTCATCCGTATCAAAGCGGAAACTGGCCGGTAAGCGCACGGCCTGGCTGCGTCCATTGGCAAAGACTTTTGCGGTTTGGCTCATGGCGAAAATCCTCAAGCGTGATGTATACCAAAGTATATACCGGCCATCGTTTGCTCGCCATGGCGGCGGAGACTCTGAGTGTCCGAGGCCTGAATTTTGGCTCTTGTGCAGTTGTATGAGGTAGTTTTCCGGCTTTGGGGAAGAGCGCGAGGGGAGGTTC